>JAEUKU010000277.1 GCA_016794075.1 Rhodospirillaceae bacterium | reverse complement strand
CTGCATCCAGAAGACGCTGCAGGAGATCAGCCACTCCGACCGCATCGACGACCAGCTCATGTTCGCCGGCCACAACGCCTACCGCTTCGCCAGCGACCCGTTCTACGCGAACGGCTTCGTGCCGACGGTGAAGCAGTTGGTGGAGAGGTTGATGACGGGGTACTGAGCCGTCGCGCAGGGCCGAGCGGCGCCCGCGCGCCAACACGCGTATGTCCTGAACGCCCGGCCGCGCGGGAGGCGCGGCGCCGCAGAAGGGGGTGTGCCGTGCCGCGTCTCGACGTCAACGTTCCCGTTCAATCCGATCAGCCGACCGTCACGGTCGAGGTCGATGCCGCCAACCCGCTGCCGCCCGGCCGCCACCGCTACCAGCTCGCGGTGACCGACGATTCCGGCAACACCTCTGCGCCGGACACGATCGTCGTCATCGTCGCCGACCGCGAGCGCCCGACCGCCGTGCTCGAGGGCCCGGCCGTCGCCGATTTCGGCAAGGGCTTCGTCCTCTCCGGCCAGCGCTCCTTCGACATCGGCGGCCGCATCGTGAGCTATACGTTCACCTATCTGGGGCCGAGCTGAGCGGGGCATTGTAGGCGGGCGCGCGGGCGCAACTCAGATGGCGATCCTCATCCCCGGCCGCCCGTACACGCAGGCGCAGCCGCGTCTCATGGTGGAGAACAAGTTGAAGCCCGGTCTCCATCGCTTCCGGCTCACCGTGACAGATGAAAGCGGGAACGAAAGCGCGCCGGATGAGATCGTGATGCGGGTGCGGGCGAAGGTGGCGCGGAGGGAGAAAGGTAGGGGACGGTGACTTCGTTCCAACTTGTTTCGATATGAGCGAGATCCTGAATTGACTTCTTCTACCCTCTACGGCGCTCCCTATTCCGTCTACGTCCGCGCCGCGCGGCTGGCGCTGGCGGAGAAGGGGGTTGCCTACGAGCTGGTGCCGGTCGACATCTTCGGCGCCGAGGTGCCGGGCTGGTATCGCGCGCTGCATCCCTTTGGGCGCATTCCGGCCTTCGCACATGACGGGTTCCGGCTCTACGAGACCGGCGCCATCCTGCGCTATGTCGATGAGGCGTTCGACGGGCCGGCCTTGATGCCGCCGTCCAGCGATCCGCGTGGCCGGGCGCGGGTGAACCAGGTCATCGGGCTTTGCGATGCCTATCTCTACCGGCCGCTGATCTGGGACATCTATGTCGAGCGCTGCGATGCGCCGGCGGAACGGCGCGCGGCGGACGAGGCGAAGATCGCGGCGGCTCTCCCGCGCGTCGCCACCTGTTTCGCGGCGCTGGCGGAGTTGGCGCGGGAGGAGGGGCCGTATCTGCTGGGCGCGCAGCTCACCCTCGCAGATTTACATCTCGCGCCGATGATCTCGCTCGGGCTGCGCGCGGCGGAGGTGCCGCCACTGCTCCGCGCGCAGCCGAAGCTGGCGCGCTGGTGGAGCGCGATGCGCGCGCGGCCGAGCCTCGCGGCGACGGCGACGCGCGCGGAGATCTGAGGGGCGGAGGTGGCGGCGGGAGGAGGGCGGGCGCTGGTCGGCGGCGTCGGCTTCGGCGACCGCCCCCAGCATTCCTGCCGCCAGCGCTCCTGCCGCCTATTTCACCGTGATCACCGTCCACATGCCGTCGGCATAGTGGTTGGCGATGTTGCAGGCGAGCGCATACTTGCCTGGCTTCAGCCTGAGCGTGAGCGCGCCGCTCTTGCCGGGATCGAGCTCCTCCACCTCGCCCAGCGAGCCGGCGGCGTCCTCGTCGAAGCGCGCGTCGCTCGCGCTGTAGGGCAGGCCCTTGCCGTCGGCCGGATAGGGCACCACCAGCATCTCATGCACCTGGTCCTTCGAGGTGTTGGTGACCTCGAACGTCACCTCGCCCGCCGGAACGGTGTCGGTGGAAAGCTTCATGCCCATACCCCCGTCCATTGAGCCGCCCTCCATCATGCCACCCTGCATCATCGGGTCGTGGGCCATGCCGATGCCGCGATCCATCGTCATCTCGGCCTCGGCGCCCTTGTCCCACATGGTGACCTTGATCACCGCGCCCTGATCGGCGAAGGCCGGCGCCGCAAGGGGCGGCAGGGCGAAACCGCAAAGCAACGCGCAGGCCGCGGCAACGCGCGGGGCGCTCGAACGAACTCGCTTCATGTTGTCCTCATCGGGAATGCGCATCGCGCGGCGCGCCGGACGCGCCGTGGCCCCGCGACAACGGGGCAGGCAAAGGCTAGACCCGCAAGCATGACGCGGAACTGATACCGGCAGGGTAACAATGGCAGCGCTGCTGACCCGCACCCGCGCAAGGCTGCTCGCGGCGGCCGGCCTCATCCATAGAACACGTTCTGTGTCCGGTGCCGGGCCGCGGCTGCGGCCCAACCGGCGGCGCCGCGGAAGGGCAGGCGCCGAAGCAGATGGACCCGATCCAGCCTGGAAAGGACTCGCGCTCGGCCGGCATGCTGGATTCTCCCGCTGCTATTTCGCGCCTCGCCCGGCCCTTCAACCTGGCCCATCACGCCGCGTATCGCGCCACCGTCGCCTCGTCCCACTCCATCCCCAGGCCGGGACCGCGCGCGGCGACGGCGCCGTCGACCACCTGGTTCGGCGCCTGCAGGATGGCGCCGGCGGCGTCCAGGTATTCGAGCCAGAGCGCGCCCGGCGTCACCGGGAGCACATGCGCGCTCGCCTCGATGAAGATGTGGCTGGAAACCGGCAGGCTCGCCGCCTCGGCCAGCGCCGCCGCCTTCAGCCAGCCGCTGACGCCGCCGATCTTCATGATGTCCGGCATCGCATGGTCGCAGGCCTGCGCGGCGATCGCCCTGGCCATGTCGGCGGCGAACCACCAGTTCTCGCCGGTCTGCACCGGAGCGAGCCGGCGCGCCCGCACCGCGGCATGGCCGACGAGGTCTTCCGCCGGCACCGGCTCCTCCACCCAGGCCAAGTCGTAGGGCAGCAGCGCCTGCAGGCGGCGGATCGCCTCCGGCGCGCTGAGCGACTGGTTGTAATCCACCATCAACGCGACGTCGGGGCCGAGGATGCCGCGCACCTCGCGCACGACGCGCAAATCGTCGGCCAGGCCGCCGCCGCCGAGCTTGATCTTCACGGCCCGGAAGCCCTGGCGCAGCGATTGCTCGAGGCGCGGCGCATCCGCCTTCAGGTCAATCAGGCCGAAACTGTCATAGGCCGGGACGGGCCGCGCGCTGCCGCCCAGCAGTGCCACCACCGGGCGGTCGAGCGCCCGGCCGAGGGCATCCCACAGCGCCATGTCGATGCCGGACAAGGCCATGCCGAGCAGACCCTGGCGCCCCAGCAGCCGGAACGCGCTTTCGCAATCCGCTGCGCGATCCTGCGGCGCCACCGGCTTGCCGCCGAGCAGCGGCGCCAGATCCTCGACCAGGCATTTCAGCGCCCGCAGCATCAGGCGCGTATAGGCGAAGAGATAGGCGCGGCCGGTGACGCCTTCCTCGGTCGCGACGTCGATCAGCAGCAAGGGTGCGGCCGGGATCTCGCCCGAGGCGGTGCGCAGCGGCCGGGCGAGCGGGGCGATCACGGCGCGGGCGTCGAGCGACCGGATGGTGAGCTGCCCGGATGCCGCGGGAATCCCGGCGGCACGCGAGGCGGCGAGGCCGGAGGACATGGCAACCTCCATTGCAGACGGGATGCGCCATGCTAGGCCGCGCGCGGGACGTGCGATATACACTCCTGAGTATACATCAGCGCCAACCGCGGAGCCTGGCGCCCGCGTTGCTCGGGCGGGATGACGACCGGAGGAGGAGAGCACGATGCCCCGCAACCCCGCCGCGACGCGCGCGCGCATCTTCGAAGCGGCCTATGCCCTGTTCTACCGCCGGGGGTTCCAGCGCACGAGCCTGGACGAGATCGCGGCCAAGGCCGGCGTCACCAAGCGCACGCTCTACTACCATGTAAGCAGCAAGGACGCGCTGGCCGGCGCGATGCTGGCGCACCAGCACGATTTCGTGCTGGGCCAGATGGCGCAGTGGCTCGGCGCCGCGCCGGCGCGCGGCGGCCGGCGCGCGGCGCGCGCGATGCTCGACAAGCTGTTCGACGCGACCGCGCGCTGGGCGGAGACGATGTCGCGGCGCAAGCACTGGTCCGGCTCCGGCTTCACCCGCATGGCGCTGGAACTGGCCGACCTGCCCGGCCATCCCGCGCGCATCGCCACCCGCCGCCACAAGGCCGCGGTGCAGGCGGAGCTGGCGCGCCGCCTCGCCGCCTGCGGCGTCGTCGATGCGGCCGAGATCGCCGCCCAGGCGCAGATGCTGCTCGAAGGCGCGATGGTGCTCATCCTGGTCCACGGCGACGCCCGCTATGCGCGGCTCGCCGGCGCCGCGGCACGGAAACTGATCTAGGCCGGCTGCGCCTTCAGCAGCGCCTCGGTGTCCGGCGTGTCGATCTGCGTCTTGTCGAGGAAGCGGTGGGCGTAGTCGCGCCACACCCCAGCGGTGACGAAGAGGTCGAGGAGGTCAGGGTCTAGGTGGTGCTCGCGCTTCATGGCGGCGAGGATCTTGAAGCTCTCGCTCAAGGTCTTGGCGCGCTTGTAGGGGCGGTCGGCGGCGGTCAGGGCCTCGAAGACGTCGGCGATC
>JAEUKU010000251.1 GCA_016794075.1 Rhodospirillaceae bacterium | reverse complement strand
GATCGCCGCCATCATGTCGCTGTTGGCGAAGAGTTTCTCGTACCAGCCGAACGTGAAGCCGCGCAGCGGCAACGTGGTCACGATGTTGTCGTTGAAGCTGAAGATGATCAGCACCACGACCGGCAGATAGAGGAAGAGCAGCACGGCGCCGACGAAGATACCCAGCGCCAGCACCGCCTTGTCCAGCCGGCGCCGCCGGCGCGGTGCGGCCAGCGGCGAGGCCGCGGGAAGGGAGATCTCGGCGGCCATGGTCAGGCGAGGTCCAGCCGGCCGGCACGCTCGAAGCGGTCGCTGGCCGAGAGAATGAAGATGACGATGGCGAGCATCACGATCGACAGGGCGGCGCCGAGCGGCCAGTTGAAGGCGATGCCGAATTGCGACTGGATGGTGTTCGCGACCAGCGTGCCGTCCGGCCCGCCGACCAGGAACGGCGCCACGAAATCGCCGAAGGTGAGGCAGAAGGTGAAGGTGGCGCCGGCGAGGATGCCGGGCACCGAGAGCGGCAGCGTCACGCGCAGGAAGGTCAGCGCCGGCGGGACGCCGAGATCGCCCGAGGCCTCGATCAGGCTGCGCGGGATCTTCTCCAGCGCGGTGTAGATCGGCATCACCATGAAGGGGATGAAGATGTAGGTGAGCGTCAGCACCATGGAGAACTGGTTGTAGATGAAGAGCGACGACGGCTCGGAGAGGATGCCGGTCCAGACCAGGAACGAGTTCAGCACGCCTTCGTTGCCGAGGATCGTCTTCCAGGTATAGGCGCGGAGCAGGTAGCTGACCCAGAGCGGCACGATCACCGCCATGTAGAGGAAGAGCCGCAGGCGCGCCGACTTGACCTTGAACACCAGGAAATAGGCCAGCGGATAGGCCAGCACCAGCGCCGAGATCGACACCAGCAGCGCGATCTTCAGCGTGCGCAGCAGGACCTGGCTGTATTGCGGGTCGAGCAGCAGCGCGACATAGCTGTCGAGGTTGAGGTCCGGCACGAAGGCGAAGGCTTGCTTCCGGTAGAAGCTGTAGGCGAACATGATCGCATAGGGCACGATCATGAACAGCAGCGCCCAGCCGAGCGGCGGCGCCAGCACCGCCAGCGCGCCGAGGCGCCGCCGTGTCGCCAGCCTCATGGCCGCGGCTCCGCCGGGAAGACAATGATGTTGGCGGGGTCGACCCGCAGGCCGATGCGGGCGCCGGATTCCGGCGGCCGGGTCTGCTGCAAGGTCGCCTGCAGCGGCAGGTCGACCGCGAAGGGCGCGCCGCCGCCCAGTTCCAGCTTCAGCCGCAGCGAATTCCCCTGGAACATGGTCTCGGTCACCGTGGCGGAGAGCGCGTCGGGGCGATCCTCCAGCAGCACCTTCTCCGGCCGGATCGCCAGCAGCACCTCCGCGCCGGGGGCGAAATCGCGACCGCCGCGGCGGGCCTGGATCCGTTCTTCGCCGATCGCGGCGACCAGCAGGTCGCCCTCGGCGCCCAGCACCCGCGCCGGGACCAGATTGGCAGTGCCGATGAAATCGGCCACATAGGGGCTGGCCGGATTCTCGTAGAGTTCGCTTGGCGTGCCGCTCTGCACGATGCGGCCGCGTTCCACCACCATGATCCGGTCGGAAAGGACGAGAGCCTCCTTCTGGTCGTGGGTCACCAGGATGAAGGTGATGCCGAGCTTCTGGTGCAGGTGGCGCAATTCCACCTGCATCGCCTCGCGCAGCTTCACGTCGAGCGCGGAGAGCGGCTCGTCCAAGAGCAGCACCTTCGGCCGGCGGATGATGGCGCGGGCCAGGGCGACGCGCTGGCGCTGGCCGCCGGAGAGCTGCGACGGCTTGGCGTCGATCTTGCCCAGCAGGTCGACGGTGGCGAGCGCCTCGCGCACCCGGCGGGCGATCTCGTCCCGCTTCGCGCCGGCGATGCGCAGGCCATAGCCGACATTCTCGCCGACGCTCATATGCGGGAAGAGCGCGTAATCCTGGAACACGGTGTTGACCTGCCGCTTGTACGGCGGGTCGTCGGTGACATCGCGGCCGCCGAGCAGGATGCGGCCGGTATCCGGCGATTCGAACCCGGCGATCATCCGCAGCATCGTCGTCTTGCCGCAGCCGGAGGGGCCGAGCAGCGTGACGAACTCGCCCTCGGCCAGGCCGAAGGACACGTCGTCGACGGCGGTAACGCCGCCCGGGAACGCCTTGGTCAGGCGCTCCACCTCGAGGATGCTCATGCTGGCCCCCTATTGGGATCGGACCGGCCGCGTCCCGCACTGGACGGGACGCGGCCGCCCGATGCTGCCCTATTCCGCCGCCTTGATGGCGTTCCAGGTGTTGGTATAGACGTCGAGCCGCGCCGGCGATTCCCACATCACCAGGCTGTTGACGTAGTTGATGTCATCCTGGTGCTTGGCCGTGTATTCCTCCGGCGTCATGCACTCCTTCGCCGCCACCGGATTGGCGGCGGAATAGCCGGTGACGGTGGAGATGCCGCACTGGCCTCGGGGCGACAGGGTGAAGTTGATATAGGCATAGGCGCAATCGGCATTGGGCGAGCCCTTGACGATCATCCAGTTGTCGACCCAGCCGTCGGCCTTCTCCTTCGGCAGGAACTCCTTCACCGGGATGCCCTGCTTCTGCAGCTCGGCGACCTGGAACCCGCCCCAGGTGTTGGAGATCCACACCTCGCCCGAGGCGTAGAGGTTGATCAGCTCGCCGGCCGTGGTCCAGTACTTGCGCAGCTGCGGCTTGCCCTCGATCAGCTTCGCCTTCACCGCTTCCAGCTGCTCGTCGGTCAGGTCGTAGACGTTGTCATAGCCGAGCAGGCGGGCGGTGTTGAAGATGGCGCTCTTGTCGTCCCACAGGGAGACGCGGCCCTTGTAGCGCTCGTCCCACAAGGCGGCGTAGGAATCCGGCTCCTCGGTGATCTTGTCGGTGCGGTACATCAGCGGGATC
>JAEUKU010000187.1 GCA_016794075.1 Rhodospirillaceae bacterium | reverse complement strand
CGACCGCAACGGCATCACCGCGGCTGTCTTCTGCGGCGCCATGAGCCATATGTGCGTCGATGCAGCGGTGCGCGCGGCTGGGGATTTCGGCTATGAATGCACCGTGGTCCACGACGCCTGCGCCACGCGCGACCTGGAATTCGGCGGCCGCGTCGTCGCCGCGGCGGATGCGCACGCGGCGTACATGTCGGCGCTGGGCTTCGCATACGCCAAACTGTGTTCGACGCCGGACTATCTCGCGGAACGCGGATAACGCGCTTTGCCGCGCGCACTGGCATAACCCCGACATCACTAAGGTCATCGACGTGCAAGGCATCCAATTGCCTTGCGCGTCGCGCTGCTGTCATGAAGATCGGCGATAGATCAGGGCCGTTCGACAGACAGGAGAGACGCATGTCGACCATCAAGACCAGAGACGGCACCGAGATCTACTACAAAGATTGGGGCGCGGGTCGCCCGGTCGTGTTCAGCCACGGCTGGCCGCTCAGCTCGGACAGCTGGGAAGCCCAGATGTATCACGTCGCCGCAAATGGCTGCCGCGCCATCGCCCATGACCGGCGCGGCCACGGCCGCTCCAGCCAGCCCTGGGACGGCAACGACATGGACCACTACGCCGACGATCTGGCGCAATTGCTCGACCATCTCGACGTCAAGGACGCGGTCCTGATCGGTTTCTCCACCGGCGGCGGCGAGGTGACGCGCTATATCGGCCGCCACGGCACCAGGCGGGTGGCGAAGGTTGCCCTGGTCTCGGCCGTGCCGCCGCTGATGCTGACGACGCCGGCCAATCCCGGCGGATTGCCGATCGAAGTGTTCGACGGCATCCGCGCCGGCAGCCTCAAGGACCGCTCGCAGCTCTACAAGGACATCGCTTCCGGCCCGTTCTTCGGCTTCAACCGGCCGGGCGCCAAACCGTCCCAGGGCATGATCGATTCATTCTGGATGCAGAGCATGATGGGCGGCCACAAGAACACCTACGATTCCATCGCGGCCTTCTCCGCCACCGACTTCACGGAGGACCTGAAGAAATTCGGCGTGCCGACGCTGATCATCCATGGCGACGACGACCAGATTGTGCCGATCGACGCCGCCGGCCGCGCCGCGGCGAAGCTGGTCAAGGGCGCCACGCTGAAGGTCTATCCCGGCGCGCCGCACGGGATCACCGACACGCACAAGGACCAGCTGAACGCCGATCTGCTGGCGTTCATCAAGAGCTGAAGGCCGCGGCCAACCCGCTAGCTCTTCGCCGCCGCGAGCAAGGCGGCGGCGGTGAGCGCCCCCAGGCCCTGCTTCTGCCGGCCCTCCGCATCAAAATTGGCCGGGTCGAGCCAGGTTTCGTAGGCTGCCTTCAGTTGCGGCCATTCCTTGTCGATGATGGCATACCAGGCGGTGTCGCGGTTGCGCCCCTTGTAGATGGTGGCTTGGCGGAAGATGCCCTCGTAGCTGAAGCCGAGCCGCGCGGCGGCCTTGCGCGATGGGCCGTTCAGCGCATCGCATTTCCATTCATAGCGCCGGTAGTGCAGTTCCTCGAACACCCGACGCATGAGAAGATACATCGCCTCGGTGGCGGCCCGGGTGCGCTGCAGCCGCGGCGAATAGTGAATGTGGCCGGTCTCGATCACGCCGAACTTTGGGTCAATCCGCAGATAGGAGGCGACGCCCACCGCTTGGCCGCTGCCGGAATCGACGACGGCGTGGAACAGCGGGTCGTCGCCGAGGCAGGTCGCTTTCATCCAGGCGCGGTATTCCGGCAGGGTGGCGAAGGGGCCGTAGCCCATATAGGTCCAGGTCCGGCCGTCCGGATCGTCGGAAATGGCCTCGAAGAGCTGCGCCGCGTGGCGCTCCGGGTCGATCGGCTCGATGCGGCAATAGCGGCCATCGATCGGCGTGCGCGGCGGCGGCGCGACAGGCTTCCAGTGCGGAACCGGATCGCCGATCAGCTGGCCCAGTGAATTCACCCGATGCTGCATATGCCCCCCGCGGCGACGATTCGCGCGGGGATCATCATAGGGGCTTTCAGTTCAGCCGCCAGATCATGAAGTTGAGCCCGCCGGCATAGGTGACCCAGGCGAGATAGGGCACCAGCAGTAGCCCGGCCAGGCGGTCGGCGCGCCAGAACCGCCACAATGTGCCGGCGATAGCAAGCCACAGCAGCAGGAGGACAAGGAGTGCCGCCCCCGGCGCCTGCAGCCCGAAGAAGACGCAGCTCCAGGCCAGATTGAGGCCGAGCTGCACGGCGAACCAGGCCATCGCCGGCCGCCGCCGGGCGCTTCCGCGCCGCCAGACCAGAGCGGCCGCCACCGCCATCAGGACGAACAGCGTGGACCAGACCGGCGCGAACACCCAGTCGGGCGGGTTGAAGCCGGGCTTGGCCAGCGTCTGGTACCAGCCGTCGACGGAGGTCGCGGTGACGGCGCCGCCCAGCGCCGAAACCGCGGCCACGAGCAGCAGGAAGACGGCGAGCGGGAGCCAGAAGCGCGGCGTTTCCGGGTCGCGGGCGAGCGTGGTGCGGTTCATGGCGAGTTCCTTGCCCCTCAGGGTTCTTGATTTCACTCTATGCCGTCTCGCTGCGGTTGGATCACTGAAAAATGCTGTGGATTGAACCAGTCGCGGCGCTCTATGAACGTGTTGCGCGAGAGTCCGGGGCAGGGGCGATGCTGAGTTCGGCCGCAAGCTATGAGGATCTGTGCCGCGCCTTCCGCTGGGAGGTGCCGGAATTCTACAACATCGGCGCCGACGTCTGCGACCGCTGGGCGGCGCGCGCCCCGCAGCGGGTCGCGCTGATCCATGTCGCGGAGACCGGCCCGCGCGACATCACCTATGCCGAGCTGCGCGCCGCCTCCAACCGGCTCGGCAATCTGCTGACCGAACTCGGCGTCGCGCGCGGCGACCGGGTGGCGGTGCTGCTGCCCCAGGCGCCCGAAACCGCGATCGGCCATATCGCCATCTACAAGCTGGGCGCCATCGCCGTCCCGCTGTTCGGCTTGTTCGGGCCGGAGGCGCTGCAGTACCGGCTCGGCGATTCCGGTGCCAAGGTAGTCCTCACCAATCGCGAGGGCGCTGCCAAGCTGGCCGGGATCCGCAGCGCGTTGCCGGCGCTGCACCACGTGCTCTGCATCGACGGCGCCGCGCCCGGTGCGCTGGACCTGGCCCCGGACCTGGCGCGGCAGGCGGATGATCTGGAGCCGGTGCGCACCCGCGCCGAGGACCCGGCGCTGATCATCTACACATCGGGCACGACAGGGCAGCCCAAGGGCGCCCTGCATGCCCACCGCGTCCTGCTCGGCCATCTGCCCGGGGTCGAGATGAGCCACGATCTGCTGCCGCAGCCGGGCGACCGGATCTGGACTCCGGCGGATTGGGCCTGGATCGGCGGCCTGCTCGACGTGCTGCTGCCGGCGTTGCATCACGGCGTGCCGGTGGTGGCGCGGCGGTTCGAGAAATTCACCGGCGAGGCGGCGTTCCAGCTGATGCAGGATCACCGCGTGCGCAACGCTTTCCTGCCGCCGACCGCGCTGAAGATGATGCGCGCGGTGGCCGCGCCGGAGAAACGCTGGCGCCTCGACCTGCGCTCGGTGGCGAGCGGCGGCGAGACCCTGGGCAGCGCGCTGATCGACTGGGGCCGGCGGGCCTTCGGCGTCACCATCAATGAGTTCTACGGCCAGACCGAATGCAACATGATCGTCTCCTCCTGCGCCCGGCTCATGCCGGCGCGGCCGGGGATCATGGGCCGCGTGGTGCCGGGCCACAGCCTCGCCATCGTCGATGCCGATGGTCGCGAACTGAAGCGGGGCGAGCAGGGCGCCATCGCCGTGCGCCGGCCGGACCCGGTGATGTTCCTGGAATACTGGAACAACCCGGCGGCGACGCAAGCGAAGTTCGCCGGCGACTGGCTGCTGACCGGGGATACCGGGACGATGGACGCGGCGGGCTGGATCACCTTCGTTGGCCGCGACGATGACGTCATCACCTCGGCCGGCTATCGCATCGGCCCGGGCGAGATCGAGGATTGCCTGCTCGGTCATCCGGCGGTGCGCCTCGCCGGCGTCGTCGGCAAGCCGGACGCGACGCGCACCGAGATCGTGAAGGCCTATGTCGTGCTGAAGGCGGGCTACGCGCCGGACGAAGCCCTGGCGCGCTCGATCCAGGCACATGTGAAGGAGCGGCTGGCGGCGCACGAGTATCCGCGCGAGGTCGAGTTCGTCGCCGACCTGCCCCTGACCACGACCGGCAAGATCATCCGGCGCGAACTGCGCGCGCGCGCCGCGGCGGAGGCGGCGCAGCGCGGCGGCTGACGGTCAGTTCAGGATTTCGATGGCCGCGATCTCGAGCACGTCGAGGATCAGGTTGGTCGCCCGCTTGATCAGCAGCACGCGGTTGTCGACGATCAGGTAGCGATAGGCCGGATCGAGCCGCGGCAATTCGGCCAGCAGATCGTCGGGCAGGTCGCGATAGGCGAGGCCCGGCGGCAGGTGGCCGTTGCGCTGCAGCTGCATGGCGAGGCCCGGCGGCAGGAAGCCTTTCTTCGCCAGGCCCGGCGGGAAGCTCTTGGGCCTCTTCTTTTTCTTCTTGTAGGCGCGGCCGTCCTCGCTGTCTTCCCATTCGCGCAGGCGGCGCTCGTAGTAGTCGCGCATGATGCGTTTCTCGATCTCGCCGATCACGATATCGGCGACATCGGCCCGCGCGAAGGGCGCCGGGGCGAGGGCGGCGGCAAGCATCAACAGGGCGGTTCTACGGTGAAGCAGGCGCGGCATGCTGGTCTCCCACGGCGCGGTCGGTCCCGCCACGACAATAGGGGTAGGGAGCCGTGGCGGAAGCCACGAATCTGTGAGCAGCGCTCGCGGCCCCGCGGTTGAATTCCTAGTAGCTCGGGTCGCCCGGCGTGCCCGGCGGGATGTTGTCGACGGTCGGCTCCATCGGGATCGGCCCGGCGCCACCATCGCCACCGCCACCGCCGCCGCCCACGCCGCCGACGCCGGTCGAGGTGCGGCCGGTGCCGGGAACCTGGGTGCAGCGATCGCCGCAGGCGAACAGCGCCTCGGTGATGTTGGCGCCATCGGGGCGGAACACCGAGACCTCGCTGCTCTTGTTCTTGGCGCTGACCACGATCTGGGTGTCGATCGAGATCTTGTCGTCGCTCATGACGATCAGCCGGGTGACGCCCGGCAGCTTGCCGATGATGACCAGGCGGTCGGGCGCCTGGACGGTCACGTCGGCGACCAGCGGATTGGCGATGATGACATCGCTCGCCGGCGTTTCCAGTTTCAGCACGTAGGCGCCCGCCCATTCGACGTTGAGCGAGTTGGCGTGCGCGGCGCGCGCGAGCCCCAGGGACAGCGACAGGGCGGCTGCCAGCAGGACCGGCCAGGTCGATCGAAACGTGCTCATCGGACCCCTCGTGTAAACCAATTGTTTATGATGTTCCGCGATGCTGGAACCCTAGGCTGGTAGTCCACCAGTACATCCTGAACGTTCGGTTAACGCGGCCGGTGCCGCAGGAGCGGGGGTAAAATGGCGCGATCCAGGTTGAAACTTCTGGCCACCGTGGCGCTGTGCGTCGCCGCCGCGGGTTGCGCCACCGTCGGATCCCAGCCCCAGGACCAGAAGGCCGCCAATGTCGAGCCGACCCTGCGCCAGGCTGCGCTGATGGCCGAGCGCAATGGTAACTATGCCGAGGCGGCCCAGCACTACGCGGCGCTGCGGAGCAAGAATCCGCAGGATCGCGCCATCATGATGTCGCTGGCGCGCAACCTGCGCTTTTCCGGCAGTGCCCAGCAGGCGATCAGCCTGCTGAAC
>JAEUKU010000170.1 GCA_016794075.1 Rhodospirillaceae bacterium | reverse complement strand
ACCGATGACAAAGCGGTGAGCCTCGTCGCGCAGGCGCTGCAGGAAATAGAGCACCGGGTTCTGCGGCTCGAGCGAGAAGGGCTCGCGCCCCGGGATGAAGAAGCGCTCGCGCCCGGCATTGCGGTCCGGCCCCTTGGCGATGGCCGCGACCGGCACGTCGTCGAGCCCGAGCTCGCGGAAGACGTCGAGCGCGGCGGAGAGCTGGCCCTGGCCGCCGTCGATCAGCACCAGGTCCGGCCACATGCCGCGCTGGCGATCGGGGTCCTCCTGGATCGCGCGCGAGAAGCGGCGGGTCAGCACCTGGCGCATCATGGCGTAATCGTCGCCCGGCTGGATCTCGCCCCTGGTTGCGGTATCGTCGGTCGCCGTCGCGGTGCGCGCCGCTTCCACGTCGGATTGCGCGGCGCGCGTCTCGTCCTCCGGCCCCAGCACCGCCGGCGCCTGCTCAGGCGCGCCGTTGCCGGCCAGGCGGCGGATGGCGAATTTGCGGTACTGGTTCTTCATGAGGCCTTCCGGCCCGGCGACGATCATCGCGCCATAGGGATTGGTGCCGGAGATGTGGCTGTTGTCGTAGACCTCGATGCGTTTGGGCGGCTGGTCGAGGCCGAACAATTCGGCGATGCCGCGCAGCAATCGCTGTTGCGTGCCGGTTTCCGCCAGGCGGCGCACCAGCGCCTCCTTGGCGTTGAGCAGGGCGTGGTCGATCGCCTTGCGCTTGTCGCCGCGCTGGGGCGCATGGATCTCCACCCTGGCTTCGGCGCGCAGGCTCAGCGCCTCGCTCAGCAACTCCGCCTCCGCCGGGGCGTCGCTGACCAGGATCAAACGCGGCGGCGTCTTGTTCTCGTAGAACTGGCCGAGGAACGCGGCCATGATTTCCGGCAGTTCCGCCGCCTTGTCGTGGCTGGGGAAATAGGCGCGGTTGCCGTAATTGCCGTGGTTGCGGAAGAAGAAGACCTGGATGCAGGTCTGCCCGCCCTGCTGGAAGGCGGCGATGACGTCGGCCTCTTCCACGCCCGCCAGGTTGATGTCCTGGCGCGACTGGATCTGGGTCAGCGCCTGGATGCGGTCGCGCAGCCGCGCCGCGCGCTCGAAATCCAGTGTGTCGCTGGCGGCATGCATCTCCTGCGCCAGGCGCTCCTGGATCTCGCGGCTCTTGCCGGTCAGGAAGTCGCGTGCCTCCTTCACCAACTCGGCGTAGTCGCCTGCCGAAATGCGCTGCACACAGGGCGCCGAGCAGCGCTTGATCTGGTATTGCAGGCACGGCCGCGTGCGCGCGGCGAACATGCTATCGGAGCAGTTCCTGAGCAGGAAGGCGCGCTGCAGGGCGACGATGGTGCGGTTGACCGAGCCGGCGGAGGCGAAGGGGCCGAAATACTCGCCCGGCCGGTTGCGCGCGCCGCGATGCTTGGCGATCTGCGGGATCTCGTGGTCGCCGGTGATGACGATGTAGGGGAAGCTCTTGTCGTCGCGCAGCAGCACGTTGTAGCGCGGCAGGAAGCGCTTGATCAGGTTCGCTTCCAGCAGCAGCGCCTCCACCTCGGTGTGGGTGGCGACGAACTCCATGCTCGTCGTCTCCGCCACCATGCGCTGCAGGCGCAGCGCGAGACGGCCGGCCTGGGTATAGGAGGTGACACGCTTCTTCAGGTTGCGTGCCTTGCCGACATAGAGCACGTCGCCGCGCGCATTCAGCATGCGATAGACGCCCGGCTGGTTGGGCAGGGTCTTCACCCGCGCGCGGATGATTTCCAGCCCGCGGCTCAGGCTCTCGCGCCGGGCGCCCGCGGCGGCTTCCGCCGGGGCGGCGTCGTCGATGTGCTGCACGGGATCGGGCTTGTTCGCTTTGGGGCGCATGCGCCCCGATTACGCCGGGATGCCGCGCGGGTCAAATCGGCGTGGCGCTAGGCATCCGCGCTGCCGAAAATGTCGCTCTGGGACTATTTGCGGAGGCCAAGCCGCACGATTCCGCGATTCCGTTAAGCATGACAGGTCGCCTGCTGACCAAGCGGTCCAGATATCCACGACTCCTGTGGATAAGTCTGTCGAAAAGCCGGCTTCACAAATGTGTCAGTCCAGGATTCCCGCGGCCTGCAGTGATTGCACAAAAACTAGGCACAAACGTCTAACTAACTGAAAAATATAGATTTGAATGTTTCAGATCGTCGCTTCCGAGTCACAATGGCGATTCCCCTCTTGACTCTGGCGGAGATCGCGGACTCGGACGGAGCGCTGTGCACAACTTGCCTCGAAAGCCGCGGGACTCGGCCATTTCGGCGATCCCGCTCCGGCAAAAACGGCGGATTCCCGCCCTGAATCGGCCCATTGCGAAGGCGTTACATTAACAATTAATGCCTGATCGCGCCAATATGGTTAACGGCGGAAGCGCTCGATTTCGACCCCGACGGCGCTGGCTTCCGGCATCACGTCCAGCTTTTCGACCCGCACCTTCGCGCCGATCACGCGGTGGTCCGCCAGGCAAAGGGCTGCAATTCGCTCGGCCAGGGTCTCCACCAGGTTGATATGACCCTCGGCGAGCAGACCGCGGATGCTCGCCACCACGTCGGCGTAGCAGACCACGTTGTGGTGTTCGTCGTTGATCGCCGGGTGCTCGTGGCAGGTCAGCTCCAGGTTGATGCGTACGCGCTGCTCGGCATGCTTCTCATGGCTGTAGACGCCGATCCGGCACGGCAGGACCAGGTCCCGCACGAAGACTTTCAGGGTGCGGCCGTGCGAAACGGCCGGCAATGCGGTGACTTTCTCCGCAGGCGACATGATGGCTCTGATCCTTTCGGACGTTCGCCGCACTCTGGGGCTGGTGAAAGGGGCCGCACCCTGGGGCCCCCATCGATGATCGCGCTTCAGATCATATGGTGACGATCCTGGCACCGGAAACCGCACTCCGCCGGGGCGGTTCCGACACCGAAACGCATTATAGCGACGCGGCCGCCGATTGCGACTCGATCCTCGCGGTGCCTGCCATCGCCCGGCGGCGTCATTCCCGCGGCTGGAAGCCCTTGCCCGGCACCTGCCAGCCGAGATGCTCGCCGCCGTCCAACGCTATCATTTGGCCCGTCATCGAGGGCGCGCTCAAGATGTAGAGGATGCCCCGGGCGATCTCCTGCGGCGTGGCGCCATGGCCCAACGGCAT
>JAEUKU010000229.1 GCA_016794075.1 Rhodospirillaceae bacterium | reverse complement strand
CACGGCGATGATGTCCTCGAAGCGGTCGGCCTTCAGCTTCTTCAGCACGTCGCGCATGCCGGAGCTTTCCAGCTGGAACACCCCGGTCGAATCCGCCCGCGCCAGCATGTCGTAGGTCTTCTTGTCGTCGAGCGGCAGATGGGCGAGGTCGATGTCCTGCCCTTGCGACTTCCTGATGTGCTCGACCGCCGTCGCCAGCACGGTCAGGGTCTTGAGGCCGAGGAAGTCGAACTTGACCAGCCCGGCCTTTTCCACGTCCTTCATGTTGAACTGGGTGACCAGCATGTCGGAGCGCGGATCGCGATAGAGCGGCACCAGCTCGTCCAGCGGCCGGTCGCCGATCACCACGCCCGCTGCGTGGGTCGAGGCGTGGCGGTAGAGGCCTTCCAGCTTGATGGCGATTTCCAGCATGCGTCGGACGCCGGCATCCTCGTCGCGCGCCTGCTGCAGCATTGGCTCGCCGGCGATGGCGTCCTTCAGCGTCACCGGATTTGCCGGATTGTTCGGCACCATCTTGGTCAGGCGATCGACCTGGCCGTAGGGCATCTGAAGAACACGGCCGACATCGCGCAGAGCCGCGCGCGCCTGCAGCTTGCCGAAGGTGATGATCTGCGCGACGCGGTTGCGGCCGTAGCGTTCCTGCACGTAGTGCAGCACCTCGTCGCGGCGGTCCTGGCAGAAATCGACGTCGAAATCCGGCATCGAGACGCGTTCGGGGTTGAGGAAGCGCTCGAACAGCAGGTGCCAGCGCAAGGGATCGAGATCGGTGATGGTCAGCGACCAAGCCACCACCGAGCCGGCGCCGGAGCCGCGGCCGGGGCCGACCGGAATGCCGTGCTGTTTCGCCCATTGGATGAAGTCGGCGACGATCAGGAAGTAGCCGGGGAAGCCCATCTGGATGATGACGCCCAGCTCGAAGTCCAACCGGTCGCGATAGGGTTTCTGCGCCTCGCCCGCGATGCCGAGCGCCGCGAAGCGCGCCTCGAGCCCCGCCTTCGCCTGCTCGCGCAGCACGTCCGCCTCATTCGCGCCCTCGACGAAGGCGGGCAGGATCGGCTGGCGCGCCGGCGGCATGTAGGCACAGCGCTGCGCGATCACGATCGTGTTGTCGACCGCCTCGGGCAGGTCGCGGAACAGCTCGCGCATCTCGCGCGCCGACTTGAAGCGGTGTTCCTGGGTGACCCGCCGGCGGTCGGAATTGTCGACATAGGAGCCCTGCGCGATGCAGAGCAGCGCGTCATGCGCCGCATACATGCCTTCGTCGCTGAAATAGACGTCGTTGGTGGCGACCAGCGGCACCTCGGTGGCATAGGCGAGATCGAGCAGACCGGGCTCGATCTGCTGTTCGGCCGGCAAGCCGTGACGCTGGATCTCCATGTAGAGCCGGCCGGGGAAGATTCCCTTCAAGCGGTCGAGCGCGATGCGGGCCGCCTCCGGCCGGTTCTCCAGCAGATGTCGGCCGATCTCGCCGGCCACCCCGCCGGTCAGCGCGATCAGGCCGGCGGAATATTGCGCCACGATTGCGAGCGTCACCTGTGGCGGCAAACCCGGCTCGGTCTCCAGAAAGGCCAGGCTGGAGAGCTTCATCAAATTGCGGTAGCCGGCCTCGTTCTGCACCAGCAGGACCAGCTGGTCCGGCGGCGGGCGCAGCGCGCCAAGCTCCACCTCTTCCGAGCGGCTGACCGCGAGCTGGCAGCCGATGATCGGCTGGATGCCAGCATCCTTGGCCAGGCTGGAAAATTCCATCGCGCCGAACAAATTGCCGGTATCGGTCACCGCCACGGCCGGCATCTGCTGGCGCTTGGCCAGGTCCACCAGATGCTTGTTCTTGATCGCCCCTTCGGAGAGCGAATAGGCGGAATGGACGCGCAGATGAACGAAATCGGCGTAGGGCATGCTGGCTCGCGAGACTCAGGTCAGGGCAGTTTATCGACTACCCCTGGAACTTGGAACCCACCGCCCTGGCCTTGACGGTAATCGCAGAAAAATGGCTCCCCGCCCGTGGTGCGGGGAGCCCAGTGAACAGGGGGATCGCCGGCTCCAGCCGAGACGGCGATCCTCCGGGGGAACTCTTGCGCCCGCTCAGGCGCCGATTTCGCCGCCGCCTTTCTTCATGATGGCGACCACCGAGGGCCGCGGCGGCATGTTGTCGGCGAAATCCGGCCAGCGCGTCGTGGGCTGGTCGTAGTTGCCGTCCTCGCCCGGGTGCTGGACCGCGACAAAGAAGGTCTTTCCGTCCGGCGTGAAGGCCGGCCCGCACAATTCGGCGCCCTGCGGACAGCCGAGGAAGTGCTTGGTTGCCGCGCGGCCAGCACCAGCGGTGTCGGTGGCCCAGACGCCGTCATGCACGCCGTGATCGGGGAAGCCGTCGGTGGCGATCCACATGCGGCCCTTGGGGTCGAAGGCCAGATTGTCCGGGTTGGCGAACCAGCCGCTGTCGCTGACCGTGGCGCCGTATTTGGCCTGCTGTGCGGCATCCGCCGGGTTGCCGGCCTGGAGGAACATGTCCCAGGTGAAGGCGGCCGCGGCATGGTCGATCTTGCCATCCTTGCTCGGCGGGGTCAGCTCGATGATGTGGCCCCACTTGTTCTCGGGGCGGGCGTTCATCGCATCGACCTGCTCGGCCTTGCGCTTGTCGTTCTTGGTCAGCACGACATAGACCTTGCCGCTCACCGGGTCGGTCTCGACGTCCTCGGGGCGGTCCATCTTGGTCGGCTCGAGCAGATCGGCCGCGCGGCGGGTTTCGATCAGCACGTCGGCCTGCGACTTGAAGCCGTTCGCCTCGGTCAGCGGCCCTTCGCCATGGACCAGCGGCAGCCATTGCACGTTGCCATCGGCGGCGAACTTGGCAACATAGAGTGTGCCATCATCCAGCAGCGCCGCGTTCTCGAACCCCTTGGCAGGGTCGAAGGTGCCGTTGGAGACGAATTTGTAGACATACTCGAAGCGCTCATCGTCGCCCGAATAGACGACGAGGCGGCCGTCGGCGTTGATCACGCTGGTGGCAGCCTCGTGCTTGAAGCGCCCGAGGGCGGTGCGCTTCACCGGCTTCTGCGCCGGATCGTAGGGATTGACCTCGACCACCCAGCCGAAGCGATTGGCCTCGTTCGGCTCCTTGGTCACGTCGAAGCGATCGACGAACTTGCCCCAGGGATAGCTGGGCTCGCCCTTGATGCCGTAGCGCTTGTAGTTGGCGGCTTCCGCCGTGCCGGCGGGGTCGCCGCCGAAATACTGGTGGAAGTTCTCTTCCGCGGTCAGCACGGTGCCCCAGGGGGTCGAGCCGCCGCCGCAATTGTTGATCATGCCGAGGACGTTCCTGCCGGTGGAATCGGCGGAGGTTTTCAGGCGGTCATGGCCGGCGGCCGGGCCGCTCAGCTCCATTTCGGTGTTGAGGCTGAGACGGCGGTTGAACTGGCCGCCGTCCACCACCATCCAGCCATCCCCTTCCCGCTTGATCTCGACGATCGAGGCGCCGTGCGCCGCCAGCTCGATTGCCGCAGTCTCGGCCGTGGTGCCCTCGGCCGCCGCCTTGTCGTCGGCAAAGCCGGGAAACATCACATGCGGGTTGGTGTATTCGTGGTTGACGAAAAGCAGCCCGTGGTCGCTGGCGTTGGAGCCCGCCGGCAGCGGCATAAAGGCGATGAAGTCGCAATTGTAGCCGAACTGCCTGGCCTGGGCCTCGGCGCTCTGCTGCGCGGGATCGAATTCCGGGGCATCGGCCGCCACCTTGTCGCCCCAGCGCAGCAGCACCTGGGCGCTGTAGCCCTCGGCCACATGCAGCTTGTCGTCCATGGCATGCGGGATCTCGGTGAAGGTCAGCGAGGACTCGGCCGTCGCCGCCCGGGCGCGGGTCGGAACCAGGCCGCCGGCAGCGGTCAGCGCGGTCGTCGCCAGCAGGCCGGTCAGCGCGGCGCGGCGGCTGAACCGCGTGGCGGCGATCTCGGAGAACGTGGCATTCGGCGCGGTATTGCTGGGGTTGGAATCGTCCTCGTTCTTGAGGACGCGCGGCAGGCGGTAGTGCGGATCGTAGGTCATGCGGCTTCTCCCTGGAATCTCCCGGCCGGCGCATAGGATCGCCGCGGGGCTTTTCGGGTGTTAGCCCAGGCCCATGACTCTTTAATTGGAAATGGGTGACAGCTGCATGACGGCGGCTGGACGGTCTAGGCGGCGCCGAGCACGCCCTCGCGGATGGTGACGATCCGGTCCATGCGCCGCGCGATCTCCATGTTGTGCGTGGCGATCAGGGCGGCGACGCGATCCTCGCGCACCAGTTGTGCCAGCATGTCGAAGACGCCCTCTGCCGTGTGGACGTCGAGATTGCCGGTTGGCTCGTCCGCCAGCACGATGGCGGGCGCGTTCGCCAGCGCGCGGGCGATGGCAACGCGCTGCTGCTCGCCGCC
>JAEUKU010000134.1 GCA_016794075.1 Rhodospirillaceae bacterium | reverse complement strand
CTCGGCACCATCATCGCCCGCCGGGTGGTCGGCCTGTGGATCGAGCGCCGGCGCGGCCTGGTCGGCTCGCGGCTGCATTCCCGGCTGGTGCTGCTGTTCGGCCTGATCGCCCTCATTCCCGCGATCGTCGTCTCGGTGTTCTCGACCACCTTCCTCAATTACGGCCTCGACATCTGGTTCGGCAACAAGATCAAGGAGGCGGTCGAGAGCTCGCTCTACGTCTCGCAATCCTATCTGCAGGACCATCAACAGCGCGTCGCCAACGACACCCTATCGATCGCCAACGAGATCCGCGCCCAGGACTGGGGCGGCTACATCGACCTGTCGCGCCTGGACTCCTTCCTCGACCGCCAGGTCGACCTGCGCGACCTGTCCGAAGCCGTGGTGATCGACCGCCGCAAGCAGATCCTGGCCAGCGGCGGCTTCAGCCTGATGATGGAGTTCGACCTCGAATTGCCGGATGACGCGCTGGTGCGGGCCGATTCCGGGGATACCGTCATCCTGCATTCGCCGACCGGAGACCGGGTGCGCTCGCTGGTCGCCATCGATTCGCAAAGCGGTCTCTATCTTTATGCCGGCCGCGTCATCGAGGAAAAGGTGCTGAGCGCCATCCGCGGCAACGAGAGCGCGGTCTACCTCTACCGCCAGCTGGAAGGCGACCGCTCGCAATGGCAGATCACCGTCGGGCTGATCTTCGCCATCCTGGCCCTGCTGCTGCTGCTGGCGGCGATCTGGATCGCCATCATCTCGGCCACCAGCCTGGTGAAGCCGATCACCCGCCTGGTCGAGGCGGCGCAACGCCTGGGCGGCGGCAACCTGGCCGCCCGGGTCAAGATCGGCCGCCGCGACGACGAGCTGGGCGAGCTCAGCCGCACATTCAACACCATGGCGCTGCGGCTGCAGACCCAGCAGGCCGAGCTGGTCACCACCAACCGGCAGCTCGACGACCGGCGCCGTTTCACCGAGCTGGTGCTGTCCGGCGTGTCGGCGGGCGTGATCGGCCTGAACGAGCGGGGCGAGATCGAGTTGCCCAACCGGTCGGCCTCGGAATTGCTGGGCCGCAACATGGCCGAGCATCTGGGCGAGCCGCTGCGGCAATTGGTCCCGGAGATGGGCGAGCTGGTCGCCCAGGCGCAGTCGCGCGCCGCCGGCGCCGCCGAGGGCCAGATCCACATGTCGCATGGGCCGGTCACCCGAACGCTGCATGTCCGGGTGGTATCGGAGAAGGGCGAGGGCGACCATACCCGCATCGTCGTCACCTTCGACGACGTCACGGAATTGCTGTCGGCGCAGCGCAAGGCGGCATGGTCGGACATCGCCCGCCGGATCGCCCACGAGATCAAGAATCCGCTGACCCCGATCCAGCTCTCGGCCGAGCGACTGAAGCGCAAATACCTGAAAGAGATCGCCAACGACCCGGAAACCTTCGCCGTCTGCACCGATACCATCATCCGCCAGGTGGGCGACATCGGGCGCCTGGTCGACGAGTTCTCCTCCTTCGCCCGGATGCCGGCGCCGGTGCTGCAACCCGAGGATATCGTAGAACTGGCGCGCCAGGCCGCCTTCCTGCAGCAGAACGCCAACGCGGCGATCGCCTACGAGGTGGAATTGCCGGGCGAGCCGGTCTGGGTCAGCTGCGATGCCTCGCAGATCACCCGGGCCCTGACCAACCTGATGCAGAACGCGGCCGACGCCATCGACGCCAGGCTGGACCAGGAACGCGCCGCCGGCGCTGGCGGGGCGCCTCAGAATCGCTTGACGGCCGGACGTATCCATCTATGGATTCGCCGGAGCGGCGACACGCTCGTCCTCGGCGTCGACGACAACGGCCGGGGTTTGCCGCAGCAGGGCCGGGAACGGCTGACCGAACCTTATGTGACGACGCGCACGAAAGGCACCGGCTTAGGGCTGGCGATCGTTAAGAAGATCATGGAAGATCACGGCGGCAAGCTGCAGCTTCTGGATGGCGACGCGGGCGGCGCGTCGGTCCAGCTGGTTTTTCCCGCCGAACTGATCCTGACCGATCCGGCCCTGCGGGCGGCGCAGGCATGAGTGTCCGCGGCATGAGTTCGGAAGGCTTTCGAGGCTAGGCATGGCGCGCGATATCCTGATCGTCGACGACGAAGCCGATATCCGCATGCTGATCGCCGGGGTACTGGGCGACGAGGGCTTCACCACCCGCGAGGCGGCGAACAGCGACGAGGCGCTCGCCTTGCTGCGCCAGCGCTGCCCCAGCCTGATCGTCCTCGACATCTGGCTGCAGAACAGCACGCTCGACGGCATGCAGCTGCTGGAGCCGATCCAGGAAAGCTATCCCGACACCCCCGTCGTCATGATCAGCGGCCACGGCAATATCGAGACCGCCGTCAACGCCATCAAGAAGGGTGCCTTCGATTTCATCGAGAAGCCGTTCAAGGCCGACCGCCTGCTGGTGACCATCGAGCGCGCCCTGGAGAACGCCCGCCTGCGGCGCGAGAACGAGGAATTGCGCGCCCGCGTCGGCAGCCAGGCAGATCTGATCGGCCGCTCCGCCATCATGACCCAGCTGCGCCAGGCGATCGAGCGGGTGGCCCCGACCGGAAGCCGCGTCCTGTTCTCCGGCCCGCCGGGCAGCGGCAAGGAAGTGGCCGCCCGCCTGCTGCACCGCAAGTCCAAGCGCGCCGAGATGCCCTTTGTGGTGCTCAACTGCGCCACCATGCATCCCGACCGCCTGGAGATCGAGCTGTTCGGCACCGAGCGCAACGGCGACGGCCGCGAGACGGTGAGCAAGGTCGGGTTCCTGGAACAGGCCCATGGCGGTACGCTGCTGCTGGACGAGGTGGCGGACATGCCGCTGGAAACCCAGGGCAAGATCGTCCGCGTGCTGCAGGAGCAGACCTTCGAGCGGGTCGGCGGCAAGACCAAGGTCGAGGTCGACGTCCGCGTGATCGCGGCCACCAGCCGCGACCTGCAGAACGAGATGTCGGCGGGCCGCTTCCGGCAGGACCTGTTCTATCGCCTGAACGTGGTGCCGATGCGCGTCCCCGGCCTGCGCGAGCGGCGCGACGACATTCCCGAGCTGCTCGAGCATTTCATGCGCCTGGCCTCGGAGCAAACCGGCCTGCCGGCGCGTGCCTTCGGCGAGGATACGCTCGCGCTGCTGCAGGCCTATGACTGGCCGGGCAACGTGCGCCAGCTGCGCAACGTGGTCGACTGGCTGCTGATCATGGTGCCCGGCGAGCCGGGCGAGCCGATCCGCGCCGACATGCTGCCGCCCGATATCGGCGCCGCCAACGCCGCGGGCGTCTCCTCCGCCGACGGCACCGAGGTGCTGTCGCTGCCGCTGCGCGAGGCGCGCGAGATCTTCGAGCGGCGCTATCTCGAATCCCAGGTTTCCCGCTTCGGCGGCAACATTTCCCGCACCGCCAGCTTCGTCGGCATGGAGCGCTCGGCGCTGCACCGCAAGCTGCGGTCGCTGGGCATCACCGGTTCCGAACGCGGCGACAAGGTCGAATAGCAGCGGCGCCGCTTTCGTCAGGGGAATGGAACAAGGGTCATGAAGGTCGTGATCTGCGGCGCCGGCCAGGTCGGCGCCAACATCGCGAAATACCTGGCGCACGAAGGCAACGACGTCACCATCGTCGACCTCGACGCGCATCTGGTGCGAGACATCACCGACCAGCTCGACGTCCAGGGCGTGGCCGGACACGCCTCGCATCCCACGGTCCTGGAGCAGGCCGGGCTGAAGGATGCCGACCTGCTCATCGCGGTCACCCATTCGGACGAAGTGAACATGACCGCCTGCATGGTGGCGCATGCCATCTTCGACGTGCCGACCAAGATCGCCCGCGTGCGCGAGCAATCCTACCTGCAGTCCAAGTGGTCGAGCATCTTCAACTCCGACCATCTCGGCATCGACGCCGTGATCTCGCCCGAGGTCGAGGTGGCCGAGGCGATCCACCGCCGCCTGGAAGTGCCGGGCGCCTTCGACGCCGTCACCCTGGCCGACGGGCTGGTGACCCTGGTCGGCGTGCATTGCGGCGCCAATTGCCCGGTCATCAACACGCCGCTCCGCCACCTGACGACCTTGTTTCCCGACCTGCACGCCACGGTGGTCGGCATCGTGCGCGGCGACCACAAGATCGTGCCCGACGACGCCGAGAGCATGCTGGTCGGCGACGACGTCTATTTCATCGCCGAGACCGCGCATCTGAAGCGCGCCTTGAGCGCCTTCGGCCACGAGGAGCAGGAGGCGCGGCGCCTGATCATCGTCGGCGGCGGCAATATCGGCCTGCAGCTGAGCGAGTTGATCGCCGAGCGCAATCCCGGCATCGACGTGAAGCTGATCGAGCTCGACCGCCGCCGCGCCGCCAAGGCGGCGGCGCGCCTGCCCAACTGGGTGGTGATCCAGGGCGACGCGCTCGATCCGCGCATCCTGGAAGAGGCCAACGTCAAGGGCACCGAGACCATCATCGCCGTCACCAATGACGACGAGGTCAACATTCTCGCCTCGCTGCTGGCCAAGCGTGCGGGGTGCCAGCGCAGCATCACATTGGTCAATTCCACCAACTATGCGCCGCTGATCGGGTCGCTCGGCATCGACGCGGTGGTCAGCCCGCGCGCCACCACCGTCTCCAACATCCTGCAGCATGTGCGCCGCGGCCGGGTCCGCGCGGTGCATTCGCTGGGCGACGATTTCGGCGAGGTGATGGAGATCGAGGTGCTGGAAACCGCGCGCCTGGTTGGCACGCCGATCCGCGAGGCGAAGCTGCCTGAAGGCGTCATCATCGGCGCCATGGTGCGCGGCGGCAAGGTCGTCATCGCCACCGGCGACACGGTGGTCGAGCAGGACGACCACGTCGTGCTGTTCTCCGCCAGCAAGGACGTGCGCGAAGTCGAGCGGATGTTCTCCGTGCGGTTGGAATACTTCTGATCATGCCCCAGATCGTCTATATCAACGGCCGCTACGTGCCGCGCGCCGCCGCCACGGTGCGGGTCGAGGATCGCGGCTACATGTTCGGGGACGGGGTCTACGAGGCGATCGCGGTCTATGATGGCCGCCTGGTCGCCGCCGACCGGCACTTCCAGCGCCTGGGGCGCTCGCTCGCCGAGCTGCGCATCGCCTGGCCGATGCCGCGCGCGGCCCTGGAAGTGGTGGCGCGCGAGATCATCGCCCGCAATGTCCTGCGCAACGGGGGAGTCTATATCCAGGTCACGCGCGGCGTGGCGCCGCGCGATCACAAGTTTCCGAAGGATGCCGCGCCCGCCCTGCTGGTGATGGCCAAGCGATTCAAGCCGGCGCCGGCGGCCCTGCTGCGCGACGGCGCGTCCGTCATCACTGTGCCTGACGAGCGCTGGGGCCGCTGCGACATCAAATCGCTGAACCTGCTGCCCAACGTGCTGGCGAAGCAGGCGGCGGCGGAGCAGGGGGTGCAGGAAGCCTGGCTGGTGGACGAGAGCGGCAATGTCACCGAGGGCGCCTC
>JAEUKU010000130.1 GCA_016794075.1 Rhodospirillaceae bacterium | reverse complement strand
TCGGCGACCAGTACCGGCGCTACCGGGCGCAGGTGTCGATGCTGATCCCGTTCCTCGGCCGGCGCTATGCCGACGAAAGCGGCGAGATCCGCACTCAGCAGAGCCGGACGCACGCCGAGTGAACCCCGCGCCCGAAGAGCGGACCTTGCCATTCTCCGACCTTGCGCCGCGCGCGTTCGACAAGATCGTCGAGCGCGCGCATCGCGAGCGCAACGGGGCAATTGCCGCCGCCGTCACAGGGCTGCTTCGCTGGATCGTCGCGGGCATTGCCCGCCTCCCCGAGCAGCCGGACGCCGCGCGGCGGAGGATGTCGGCATGACCGCGTTGATGCCGGAGACGAGCGCCATCGGCACTGCGCGCTTCAAGGCCGGATGGCGGCAGAGGCTGAAGAACCGGCGGGGCCGGCGCGCCCGGAAGCCGGCAAGGGAGGAGCGCGGGACTACGGTTTGGGCAGCGACAGCATGTCAAGGTTGAGACGGTAGCGCTGCCATTCCTCCCAGCAATCGTCCAGGTCGATATCGCGATAGCCCCGTTCGCGTTCGACAGCCACCGCCGATTCGACGGGAAGGGCGACCGCCGGTGCGCCGTCCCGAATGCTCAGGACTTCCTGCTCCGTGAGCGGCGCGCCCTTCTCCTCCTCAAGGCGAAGGAGAGTGGAGACCAGGGATGGAATGCAGGTGATGATCAGTCTCTCGCTCACCGGTTTGACCTCATTAATCCATCAACAGCTTCTGCTTGCCGCTCTTCGGCTTTTCGTGGCCGCCGAGCATGACGACGAAATCGCCGAAGGCGACCTGGCGCGACAGGCGGCGCGAGACGACGCAGCCCTTCATGCTGGCCTTGATCTGCACCGGTGGCGCCTCGAGGTCGGGCGCGCTGGGGTCGACGATCTCGGCGATCACGTCGCCGGGCGAGACCCAGTCGCCGAGCGCCTGCGGATAGAGCACGATACCGCCGGCCGGGCTGTCCAGCATCTCGAATTCCTCGAACTCCTCCACCCCGTTGCGGCTGCGCGGCGCGGCGCCGGCGATGCAGCCGATGCGGCGCAGATAGCGCAGGAAGCCCTGGGCATAGCGCGCCGATTGCTTCGGCTCGACGTCGAGGACGCCACCCATCTCGAAAGTGAAGGCGTTGCAGGCGACCGGCACGCGGTCGCCGAACTCCTTGTTGAGCGCGATCCAGGGCAGCATGAAGCATTCGTCGAAGCAGATCGCCCCGCTGCCGCCGCCGGGCTGCAGCGAATGCACACCGACGTCGGCGGCGAAGCGCTTGGCCTCTTCCCATTGCTCGGGCGAGGCCATCAGGTAGCTCAGCGATTCGTCGTCGCTGTGCAAATCGACCACCAGATCGGCGTCGAAGGCGCGGCGGGCCAGCGCGATGCGCTGCGCCATCGCCGGCGAATCCGCGCGCAAGGCGGCGACCCGGCGCTTCAGCTCGCGCCGCACCAGCTCGACATTCTCCTCCGCGTTGTCGCCGAGGCGCTTGCGCAGGGCATCGGCGAGGCCGCTTGAGAAATCCGGCCAGGCGCGGTTGAAGTTGATCCCGGTGCGCAGCTCGAAGCGGCCCATCACCGCGCCGTTCAGCGCCTGGTCCACGCCCAGCGGATTGGCCATCGGCACCAGGATGATCTCGCCGACGATCTGGCCTGATTCCTCGGCGGCGGCGAGCAGCTTGCACAACTCGCGCAGGATCATCATCCCCGGCGGCTCGTCGGCATGCAGGCCGGCCTGGATATAGGCCTTGGGGCGAGCACCCGGCTCGCCGAAACTGAAGACACGCAGCTGGCGCGACGTGCCCGGCACGGCGCCCGGCAGGACGATGGTCTCGGCCGCGCTCGGCATGGGCACCTCCTTGATGTTCCGCGCCATTCTCCCAGCGGGTTCTCGCGCCGCAGCACTTGCCCTGTCAAGCCGGGACGGCCCCGTGTATAACCGGCGCCATGACCGAATCGATTGCTGAAATCACGCTGAAATATCCCTATCTCGACGGCCTCAACGACCGCCAGCGCGAGGCCGTGCTGGCGCAGGACGGCCCGGTCCTGGTGCTGGCCGGGGCCGGCACCGGCAAGACCCGCGTGCTGACCACGCGGCTGGCGCACCTCTTGATGACAGGAAAGGCGCGGCCGTTCGAAATCATGGCTGTGACCTTCACCAACAAAGCCGCGGGCGAGATGAAGGAGCGCGTCGGGCGGCTGATCGGCCGTCCGGTCGAGGGCTGGTGGCTCGGCACCTTCCACGCGCTGGCGGCGCGCATCCTGCGCCAGCATGCCGAGGCGGCGGGGCTGAAGCCGAATTTCACCATCATCGACATGGACGACCAGCTGCGCCTGGTGAAGCAGATCATCACCGCGGAAGGGATCGACAGCCAGAAATGGCCGTCCCGCGTCATCCACGGCATCATCGAGCGCTGGAAGGACCGCGGCCTGACGCCGGAGAAGGTGAGCGCCGCGGAGCAGGCGGAGATCGGCGGCGGGCGCATCCTCGGGATCTACCGCGAATACCAGCAGCGCCTGGCGACGCTCAACGCCTGCGATTTCGGCGATCTGCTGCTGCACAACATCGCGCTGTTCAACAAGGACGCCGAGATCCTCGGCCGCTACCAGAAGCAGTTCCGCTACATCCTGGTCGACGAATACCAGGACACCAACGTGGCCCAGTACCTCTGGCTGCGGCTGCTGGCCCAGGCGCATCGCAACATCTGCGTGGTGGGCGACGACGATCAGTCGATCTATGGCTGGCGCGGCGCCGAGGTCGAGAACATCCTCAAATTCGAGCACGATTTCCCCGGCGCCAAGGTGATCCGGCTGGAGCAGAACTACCGCTCGACCCCGCACATCCTGGGCGCCGCCTCCGGCCTCATCGCGCAGAATGCCGGGCGCCTCGGCAAGACACTGTGGACCGATCGCGGCGAGGGCGAGAAGGTGCGCTTGCGCGCCGCCTGGGACGGCGAGGAGGAGGCGCGCCAGATCGGCGAGGAGATCGAGGCGCTGCAGCGCCGGCAGGTCTCCTTGAACGACATCGCCATCCTGGTGCGCGCCGGCTTCCAGACCCGCGAGTTCGAAGAGCGC
>JAEUKU010000115.1 GCA_016794075.1 Rhodospirillaceae bacterium | reverse complement strand
GGCGGAGATGATCGCGAAGACGCTCCACACCGCGAAGCTGCCGAACAGGACGTTCGAGGCCAGATCGCCGTTGGCCAGCAGGTGCAGCACAGACCAGATCAGCACGCCGGCCAGCATCGGGTGCTTCAGCAGGCGGCGGAGCCGGCCCGGCACATAGGCCGTGGCCATCAGGATGAAGGCGATGGCCATGCCGACCGGGAGGAACAGGCGAGCGGTTTCGGAGGCCTGGAAGATCTGGTCGCGCGGCGCCTGTCCGTAGCCGATCACGATCAGCACCAGCCCGGCCAGGGAGATAAGAGAAAAGGCGCCTTTGTACCCGTTCTCGCCCAGCTTGGCCGCAAGTCCGGCGCGCAGGCGCCGGTTTGCCGGCACCAGATGGGCTCCGATGAGCAGCACCAAGCCAAGAACGAGCAACGCCATGTAAACCCCCGGAACGCCTGCGGGCGAGCCTAAGGCCTAGCCGGAGCCGGCGCAATCGGGCCACGGGCGGGTCCTATGCGATAATTCCTGTTGTCGCGGGAGGGCGGTTTCCGCTAGCACTCCGGGCGGAAATCGAGCCTGGCCGAGGTCGGAGATGACGGGGAACAAGCTGCGGGTGGCAATCCTGGGGGCGAGCGGCTACACGGGCGCCGAGCTGGTGCGTCTGCTGTCGCGTCATCCGCACGTGACCATCGTGGCGCTCACCGCCGACCGCCAGGCCGGCAAGCCCGCCTCCGAGGTCTTCCCGCAGCTCGTTCTCGCCGACCTGCCGAATCTCACCAGGATCGACGAAGTCGACTGGTCGGCCGTCGATTTTGTCTTCTGCTGCCTGCCGCATGGGTTGACGCAGGAGGCGGTGGCCAAGCTGCCCGGGCATCTGCGCATCGTCGACCTGTCGGCGGATTTTCGCCTCACGGATCTGGACGCCTACGCGACCTGGTACGGCCACGCGCATCGGGCGCCGGAGCTGCAGCAGGAGGCCGTCTACGGCCTGACCGAGGTCAACCGCGACAAGGTGCGCAAGGCGCGGCTGGTCGCCAATCCCGGCTGCTACCCGACCGCGGCGCAGCTGCCGTTGATCCCGCTGCTGGAGGCAGGCTTGATCGTCGCCGACGACATCATCATCGACGCCAAGTCCGGCGTCACCGGGGCCGGCCGCGACGCCAAGCAGGGCAGCCTCTATTCCGAGGTGACGGAGGGCATCCACGCCTACGGCATCGCCTCGCACCGCCACGCGCCGGAAATCGAGCAGGGTCTGAGCGAGGCCGCTGGCAAGCCGGTCATCGTCAATTTCACCCCGCATCTGATGCCGATGAGCCGCGGCATCCTCTCCACCATCTATGTCAAGCTCGCCCCCGGCGCGACGGTCGACAAGCTGCGCGCGATGCTCAGCGAGCGCTACAAGGGCGAATACTTCGTCCGCGTGCTGCCGAACGGCGCCGCGCCGGCGACGCGCCACGTGCGCGGCAGCAACTTCGTGCTCATGTCGGTGCACGCCGATCGCGTCCCCGGCCGCGCCATCCTGATGTCGGTCGAGGACAACCTGGTGAAAGGCGCCTCCGGCCAGGCGGTTCAGAACATGAACGTCATGGCCGGTTTCCCCGAGGAGACGGCGCTCGAGCAGCTGCCGCTCTTTCCATGAGCGGACTTATCCGCCCGCATCACGGTGTTGCGCCGGCGATCGCGCCGACCGCCTTCATCGCCGAAACCGCGGTCATCATCGGCGACGTCGAGATCGGCGCGGAAAGCTCGGTCTGGTACGGCTGCGTGCTGCGCGGAGACGGCAACGCGATCCGCGTCGGCGCGCGCACCAACATCCAGGACGGCACCATCGTCCACGTCAATCACGAGCGGGAAGGGGCCGCCGGCACCAGGACCACCATCGGCTCCGACATCACGATCGGCCATATGGCGCTGATCCACGCCTGCACGCTGGAGGACGGTTGCTTCATCGGCATGAAGGCCTGCATCATGGACGGTGTCGTGGTCGAGGGCGGTGCCATGGTCGCCGCCGGAGCCCTGGTCACGCCCGGCAAGCGGGTGAGGCGCGGCGAGCTCTGGGCCGGCAGCCCAGCCAAGCTGATGCGCAATCTGAGCGAGGCGGAGCTGAAATACTTCGCCTATTCCGCCCGGCATTATTGCGAGATGGCGGAGAGCTATCGCGGCGGGTAGGGCGCGCCGTCCGGATTGAAGGCGATCTCGGTCACGAATTTCCGCTCCAGCACCTCGACCAGCATCTCCGCATCCCGCGCGGCGAGCACGAAGGCACCGGGTCCGCCGGTGACCTCGTTGCGGAAATAGCGGAAGACGCCGCGGTCGTGACCGATGACGACGCCGTTGACCGTCACGCCCTGCGCCACCAGCAGGTCGCGCGACGGGCGCGGGCCACCGCCCACATTGTCGATGCCGTTGCCGAGGATGTTGAGCACCGACCGGCTGCCGGCGAAAGGTGCGGCCGCCAGCATGGCGCCGCCGAAATCGATCGCGCCCGAGAGGTCGGTGAGCTCGCCCAGCTTGAGCGCCGCATAGGAGCCGAGCAGGGCATCGAGTTCGCCGCCCAGGTCCCGCGCCGCCGCCGATGCGTCTGCGGGCGTGGCGATGAGCTTCCAGCCGGCGAAAACCGGGCGCGCGCCGTTGGCCCAGATGAAGACGTTGAAGCCGATCCGACCGTGCCTTCCGTTCGCGATCGCGGCGATGACGCGCGGCGAGCGCAGCGCCATCACCATGCCTTCGACCTGGATGCGGGTTTCGACGGCCTCGATGGAGCCGGAGACGTCAAGCCCGGTGACGATGTTGACGTCGGTCGCCGTCTCCTGCGCGGGGGCATCCCGGCCCGCGGCAAGCAGCAGGGCAATCGCAACGAGGATGGCGTCGAGGCGCACCGGGCAAGCTTCGGCCCGGCGGGTGCGAGCGTCAAGCCTCGGCCCCGACACCCTCCAGGGCTTGCTGCAGGTCGGCCAGCAGTTCCTCGGCGCCTTCCAGGCCGACCGACAGCCGCAGCAGGTCGCCCGGCACTGGCGAGCCCGCCCCCTCGATCGACGCCCGATGTTCGATCAGGCTCTCCACGCCGCCGAGCGAGGTAGCCCGCTTCCACAGCTTCACCTGGGCGGCGCAGGCGATGGCGGCCGCTTCACCGCCTTTGACTCGGATCGACAGCATGCCGCCGAAGCCGCCTCGCATCTGGCGCTTCGCCACCGCGTGCTGCGGGTGGCTGGCAAGGCCGGGATAGAGCACCGCCGCCACCTGCGGCAGGCGTTCGAGATGGGCGGCCAGGAACAGGGCGCTGGCGCTGGCGTGGCGCACCCGCATCGGCAGGGTGCGCATGCCGCGCAGCAGCAGCCACGCCTCGAAGGCGCCGAGCACTGCGCCGCCGCCCGTGCGGACCGCCACGATGCGCTCCCAGAAAGCGTCCGTGCGCGCCGCGGTCAGGGTGCCTGCCAGCACGTCGGAATGGCCGTTCAGGTATTTGGTTGCCGCATGCATCACCAGATCCGCGCCGAGGCCGATCGGCTGGGTCAGGATCGGCGTCGCGGCCGTGGAATCGACCGCCAGCAGCGCGCCGGCCGCATGGGCGATCTCCGCCAGCGCCCCCAGGTCGAAGACCTGCCAGAGCGGATTGGACGGCGTCTCCGCCCAGACCAGCCTGGTACGGCCCGGCCGGATCGCGGCGCGCACCTGAGCCGGGTCGGTCAGGTCGACGAAATCGACCGCGATTCCCCACTCCCGCGCCGGGCCGACCAGCCACTTTCGCAGGCCCCAATACATCACCTCCGGCGCGATCGCGTGGTCGCCCGGCTTCAGCGCCAGGAACGGCGCGGTCGCCGCCGCCATGCCCGAGGCGAAGGCGACGGTGGCGGCGCCGCCTTCCAGCCGCGTCACCAGGCCCTCGACCTGGTCCCAGGCCGGGCTGTCATTGCGGATGTAGGACCGGCCGCTGCGGTATTCGTTATCGGGATCGCGCTCGAAGGTGGTGGCGACATGGACCGGCGGCACCAGCGCCTTGGTGGTCGGCTCGATCCAGCCCAGCGCCTGGGCGCAGAGCGTGTCCGGGGAAGGATTGTTCTTCATGATCTGCCCTCGCAATGGGGGCAGCACCCTAGCGCGGGACGCGCAGGAGCAAAAGAACGCCCGCCTTGTGGCGGCTGCGGCAAAAGGGGTGATCGGAAATCAAGCGAGTCGCCGGGGCATGCACCGCCACCCGGCGTCCCAGGTGTCATTAAGTTGGATAACGGGCTACTCGACGGTCAGTTCCGTGCCCTTCGTGGCGCCCGGCTTCACCCACTGGTATTTGCTGTCCCCCATGCTGAGGATGTTGCCGCAATACTCCTGGTCACCAGACGGGTGATCGCAGAACTTCTCGCCGTCCACACGCCAGGTCCCCTTGCCGCCGTTGCCATACTCGACGGTGCCGTCCGACTTGAACACCGCGCTCCATTTTTTTCCCTTCAGCGTCACCGCATTCACCGCGTGATCGGCGAGTGCCTGCACGATCGCGTCGCCGGCGATCAGCTTTCCCGCTTCGTCTGCCAACGATGGGCCGGTGAGCAATCCGATGCTTACCGTCAGCAATACCGCTGCCTTGCGCATGATTGTCCCCTCGCATTGTGGTGACGGGCGGAATAGTAGCGGCAGAAACTCCCCGCCGCATACCTAAGGTGAGGTATCCGGCGTAGAATTTCCGGGCGGATTTGCTCGGGAGATAGCGGCCTGAATAGCCCCTGTGGAAATGGCGCCGTTCTCAAAAAGTGACGCCCGCCCGGGTTTCCCCGGACGGGCGTCGGCATTCGGCCGGCGGCCGAGAGATCAGCCGGAATAGTACATCTGGAACTCGATCGGGTGCGGCGTGTGCTCCAGGGCATACACCTCTTCCCACTTCAGCTCGAGGTAGGAGTCGATGAAGTCCTTGTTGAACACGTCGCCCTTCAGCAGGAACGAGTGGTCGGCCTGCAGCGACTGCAGCGCCTCGCGCAGGGAGCCGCAGACGGTCGGGACGTTGGACAACTCCTCCGGCGGCAGGTCATACAGGTTCTTGTCCATCGGATCGCCCGGATGGATCTTGTTCTGGATGCCGTCCAGGCCGGCCATCAGCATCGCCGAGAAGGCGAGATACGGATTGGCCAGCGGATCCGGGAAGCGGACCTCGACGCGCTTGCCCTTCGGGCTCGCCACATACGGGATGCGGCAGGACGCGGAGCGGTTGCGCGAGGAATAGGCCAGCAGCACCGGCGCCTCGAAGCCGGGGATCAGGCGCTTGTAGCTGTTGGTGGTCGGGTTGGTGAAGGCGTTGATCGCCTTGGCGTGCTTGATGATGCCGCCGATGTAGTAGAGTGCCATCTCGGAGAGGTCGGCGTAGCCGTTGCCGGCGAACAGCGGCTGGCCGCCCTTCCAGATCGACTGATGCACATGCATGCCCGAGCCGTTGTCGCCCTTGACCGGCTTCGGCATGAAGGTCGCCGTCTTGCCATAGGCGTGGGCGACGTTCTTCACCACGTATTTGTACTTGATCATGGCGTCGGCGCACTGCACCAGCGTGCCGAACTTCACGCCCAGCTCATGCTGGCTCGGCGCCACCTCGTGGTGGTGCTTCTCGACCTCGACGCCCATCGCGGCGAGGGTCGAGAGCATCTCGGAGCGCAGGTCGCCGCCGGAATCAAGCGGCGCGACCGGGAAATAGCCGCCCTTCACCTTCATGCGGTGGCCGTGATTGCCTTCCTCGAACTTCTTGCCCGAGACATACGGACCTTCCTCCGAATCCAGGTAGACGAAGGTCTGGTTCATCTTGACGTCGTAGCGCACGTCGTCGAACACGAAGAACTCGGCCTCGGGGCCGAAGAACGCCGTGTCGCCGATCCCAGAACTCTTCACATAGGCCTCCGCCCGCTTCGCGATGGAGCGCGGGTCGCGGCCGTAGTTCTGGCCGGTCAGCGGCTCCAGCACGTCGCAGAAGATGACCAGCAGCTTCTGGGCGGAGAAGGGGTCCATGATCGCGGTCGAGCAATCCGGCAGCAGGGTCATGTCCGATTCATTGATCGCCTTCCAGCCGGCGATCGAGGAACCGTCGAACATCAGGCCTTCGGTGAGGAAGTCCTCGTCGATGGTCGAGACATGATGCGCCAGGTGCTGCCACTGGCCGAGCGGATCGGTGAAACGAAAATCGACGTACTGGATGTCCTCTTTCTTGATGAGCTCCAGCACTTTCTTGACGTCCGACATGATACCTTCCTGATCTTAGCGGTGAGTTTGGTTGAAACGGAATCGGTCGTGAGAAGCCGATGTTGGCGGCCGTTCGGGCAGCCGCGGATGGGGAACTAGATGGCCTCCGGCCCGCGCTCGCCGGTGCGGATGCGGATCGCCTCCTCGACGTTGAGCACGAAGATCTTGCCGTCGCCGATACGCCCGGTGGCGGCCGCCTGGCGGATCGCCTCGATGGCGCGCTCGACCATGTGATCCTCGACCACGACTTCCAGCTTCATCTTGGGCAGGAAGTCGACGACATACTCGGCCCCGCGATAGAGTTCGGTGTGGCCCTTCTGGCGGCCGAAGCCCTTGGCCTCCGTGACGGTCAACCCCTGAATCCCCACTTCGTGCAGCGCGTCTTTCACCTCGTCCAGCTTGAACGGCTTGATGATGGCTTCGATTTTCTTCATTTCGACACCTGAATGGCCTGCGACCGTACGCGTATCAGCAAGGGCCGTGCCAAGCTTGGCTGATGCGCGGCGGCGCAGCTTTGCGCCATTTTCCGGTGGGTTCAACCACGACGCCTGCCCAGGATTTGAGCGCGTCTGCCTCAAAAACAGGCAATCGCTCCTCCATTTGCCGAGAGAGCCATCCGACGGAGCCCATCGAGACGCCCACGATCGGCGCCGCGCCTGCCCGAGCACCCGCCGACCGGACCCTGGTCGCCGAGCTGAAGGTCGCCGACTATCCGCAGATGAGACGGACGAGACCCAAGCGGGTTTGCCGCAAATCTGGCGGGTGTTTGTGCGTGTCGGTGACATTGCCATGATAAAGCTGCCGCAACTTCGGAACAGTGCCGTTTCAGGGCCTTAGGCGGCAATTCGCCACTGGCGTTTGAACTGGCGAAGGCGCATCTCATGGCGTGGGGGAGCACGGAGGAGCCGCAGCCATGGATGGGATCAACCCGACCCTCGCTTTCGCCGCCCTGTTCCTGGGCCTGTCCGGTCATCCGCACGAAGCGGCCCCGGACCTGCAGCAACAAGCCGCGATCACCCTTCCGGCCGATTTCGGATGCGCCGAAACCGCCGCGGCGGTCGCCGTGCCGCCGGCGATCCCGGCAGGCGACCCGTTTGGCCTTGAGAGCGCTGCCGACGGGCCGGCTCCGGTCTACGACCTGAGCTGGGAGCAGCCGGGGGCTGCGGCGATCGAGGAAGTGTCGGCGGCAAATGAAACGGGCTGCGGCACCTTCGCACCGCAGCCCTGATCTCCGGCCGGCAGCCTGCCGCGCGCCGAAAGCTATTCCGCCGCCTTGCGCCGCTTCTCAAGGAAGCCGCCCATGCGCCGCATCGCCTCGGCGATGTTGTCCAGGCTGTTGGCATAGGAGATGCGCAGGTATCCCTCGCCATATGAGCCGAAGCTGGTGCCGGCGATCGACGCTACGCCGGCTTCGTCCAGCAGCCCGACTTCCATCTGCTTCGACTTCAAGCCGGTGTTCTTGATGTTCGGGAAGGCATAGAAGGCCCCGAGCGGCGTGATGCAGGACACGCCGGGCAGCTTGTTCAGTTCCGCCACCACGAACTTCCGGCGCTCGTCGAATGCCTTCATCATCTTGTCGATCTCGCCGCGCGGGCCCTGCAGCGCGGCGATGCCGGCCCACTGGGCGGCGGCGTTGACGCAGGAATGCACGTTGATGCACAGCCGCGTCGCGTGGTCGATCAACGCCTTCGGCCACACCGAATAGCCCATGCGCCAGCCGGTCATCGCGTAGGTCTTTGACCAGCCGTCGAGCACGATCAGGCGGTCGGCGATCTCGGGATACTTCAGCAGGCTGGTATGGACGTTGCCGTCATAGAGCATCTCGGAATAGATCTCGTCCGACATGATGGCGACATTCGGGTGGTTGGCTAGGCCGGCGACCAGCTTGTCGATTTCTTCTTTCACACAGATGCCGCCGGTCGGGTTGGCCGGCGAGTTGATGATGATGAGCCGCGTCTTCGGCGTGATGCGGGAGAGCACGTCTTCCGCCTTGAAGCCGAAGCCGTTCTCTTCCAGCAGCGGCAGCGGCACCGGCGTCGCGCCGACGAACTTGATGACGGATTCGTAGATCGGGAAACCCGGGTTCGGGTAGATGATCTCGGCACCCGGCTCGCCGAACATCGAGATCGCGAAATACATGGTGACCTTGCCGCCCGGCACGATCAGCACGTTGCCCGGATCGACGTTCACGCCGTGGCGGCGATGCAGGTCGGCGGCGACCGCTTCGCGCACCTGGAGGATGCCGTTGGCCGGGGTGTAGCCGTGATGGCCGTCCTTCAGCGCCTTGATCGCGGCTTCGACGATATGGCCGGGGGTCTGGAAGTCCGGCTGGCCGATCGACAGGCTGATGATCGACTTGCCCTGGGCCTCCAGCGCCTTGGCGCGGGCCAGGACCTCGAAGGCGGATTCGGTGCCGAGGCGGCTCATTCCGCTGGCGAGCTGCAGCATGGGGTATCCTCTCTCTAACCGGGATCCCGGAACCGACCGGGCGTTTCGGGCGCGGATTTTAGTGAGTCGGGCGCGGCGGCAGGTCGCATTCCCCGACAGGATTTTGCGGAATGACGACAAGCGGGCAAGGCCATTGCGGGCCGCTCTTGACCCCGCCGCCCGGCTGGTTTAGACCGCCCGCGCGGCGGCGGGCATAGCTCAATTGGTTAGAGCGCTGGATTGTGGATCCAGAGGTTGCGGGTTCAAGTCCCGTTGCTCGCCCCAGCCGCCTTCTTGCGGGGCGCGGGCTTCCGCTGCCCGCCAAAATCCCCCGAGAACAAAAATCCCCCGAGAACCAGAGCGTTACATCCCGTTCTTCACGGTGCCGGCGGAGCTTTTGCAATATTGCGTTCCCGCATTCCGATGCTGCAAGGCAGGCATGAAGTTTCCGCGTGACTCCGTGATGGAGCTGAGATAGTTTTCCACCCCGCTGAGGCGACACGCCTCGGCAGATTTGAAGATGGCGCAGGCCACGGTCCAAGTTCTGGGATGATGGGTTACCAGAGGTCGCCCGAAGAGCGATCCGGACTTCAAAGATCAGCAGCAAAGGCAGGCTCCGCAGGGCCTGCCTTTCTTGCTTCTGGGTCGGCCCGTCAGCAGGCAAGCGCGGCGAAATCAAAGTGATTGGCGCAACGCGCCGCAGTGCGATAGAGTTTGACCAATTGGACAAAGTCTCGGGAGCCAGCCCGGACTGCAGCATGAAATCGATGGGAGGTCAGCGCATGTCTTTGCTGATTCGTGGCGGCACGGTGGTGACGGCCGAGGGGTCGAGCCGCGCCGATGTCTATTGCGCCGACGGCGTGATCAAGGCGGTGGGGGAGAAGCTGGAGGCGCCGAGCGGAGCCAAGGTGATCGACGCCGGCGGCCAGTATGTGATGCCCGGCGGCATCGACCCGCACACACATATGCAGCTGCCCTTCATGGGCACGGTGGCAAGCGAAGATTTCTTCAGTGGCACCGCCGCGGCCTTGGCTGGCGGCACCACCATGATCATCGATTTCGTCATCCCCGCGCCGAACACCTCGCTGCTGACCGCCTATGACCAGTGGCGCGACTGGGCCAAGAAGTCCTGCGCCGACTATTCCTTCCACGTCGCGGTGACCTGGTGGAGCGACGAGGTCTATCGCGACATGGGCACCCTGGTGAAGGAGCGGGGCGTCAACTCCTTCAAGCACTTCATGGCGTATAAGAACGCCATCATGGTGCCGGACGAGAACCTGGTGAAGAGCTTCTCGCGCTGCCAGGAGCTGGGCGCCATCGCCACCGTGCACGCGGAGAACGGCGAGCTTGTCTATCACCTGCAGCAGGAGATCCTGAAGCGCGGCATCACCGGTCCCGAGGGACATCCGCTGTCGCGCCCGCCCGAAGTCGAGGGCGAGGCCGCCAACCGCGCCATCCGCGTGGCGCAGGTGCTCGGTGCGCCGCTCTACATCGTGCACAATTCCTGCAAGGAATCCGTCGAGGCGATCATCCGCGCGCGGCTGGAAGGCCAGCGCGTCTATGGCGAGGTGCTCGCCGGCCACCTGCTGGTCGACGATTCCGTCTATCGCCATCCGGACTGGAACTTCGCCGCGGCGCATGTGATGAGCCCGCCCTTCCGGCCGAAGGAAAACCAGGAATATCTCTGGCGCGCGCTGCAATCGGGCAATCTGCAGACCACGGCGACCGATCATTGCTGCTTCTGCGCCGACCAGAAGGCGGCGGGCCGCAACGACTTCTCGCGCATCCCGAACGGCACCGGCGGGGTCGAGGACCGCATGTCGGTGCTCTGGCACCACGCGGTCGGCACCGGCCGACTGACGCCGAGCGAGTTCGTCAAGGTGACCTCGGCCAACGCGGCGCAGATCTTCAACATCTATCCGCGCAAGGGCTCGGTCAGCGTCGGGGCCGATGCCGACCTGGTGGTCTGGGACCCCGAAGGCACCCGCACCATTTCGGCCAAGACGCATCACCAGAAGGTCGATTTCAACATCTTCGAGGGCATGAATGTGAAGGGCGTGCCCAGCCA
>JAEUKU010000104.1 GCA_016794075.1 Rhodospirillaceae bacterium | reverse complement strand
ACAAGCATGAGCTGACCTGGGTCAGGCTCTGAGGCGGGACGATGACGCATACCGGCAAGCGACGGCCGCCGACGCGGGACGGCGCCAGGGACAACCCGAAGAAGAGCCCCGAAACGCATCCAAAGAACCTGGCGCGCATCGTCGGGTTTTCGGCGGTGGGGGCGCTGTTCGCGACGGCGCCGGACCGGGTCGAGCGGCTGTTCTTCGACGCGCGATCGAAGGCGCGGGCGCAGGACTTCTGCGCCGCCCTGTCGAGGGCGCGCAAGCCTTACCGCGAGCTGCCGAAGGAGGAGCTCGACCGCGTCGCCGGGACGCCGATGCATGGCGGCATCGTCGCCGTGGCGCGGCCACGACCGGTCCTCCGCTTCGAGGTCGAGGCCGCGCGCGGCTGGGCCCGCGACGGCAGGCTGCTGCTGGTCCTCGACGGCATCGGCAATCCGCACAATCTCGGCGCCATCGTGCGCACCGCCGCGTTCTTCGGCTTGCCGCGCATCGTCCTCTCCGACCACGCCCAGCAGGCATTGCCCTCCGATGCCAGCTACCGCGTCGCCGAGGGCGGTTTCGAGCATCTCGACCTCTACCGGACCGGCGCGATCTCGACGCAGCTTGGCAAGCTGCGCGGCGCCTATCGCATCGTCGGGGCCGCGCCGCAGGGACGCGCCGCGATTCCCGCGCGGCGGCAGGACGGCCCGCCTTTCGCGCTGGTCCTCGGCAACGAGGAGGCCGGCCTGCCGCAGGCGACGCTCGCCGCCTGCGACGATGTGGCCGCCATTCCCGGCAGCGGCCGGATCGAATCGCTCAACGTCTCGGCCGCCGCGGCGATCCTGATTTTCGCCTTGAATGGCGCCGCTTAGCAGCCCTCCGGCGCCCGGCGGCGCCGGCCTAGACTTTGGTCGAACCGGCCGAGGCGCCGCCGCCCCGGGCATGGACTTCGGCCGCCCTCCGGTGTTCTCCTAGGCCATGTCCCAGAGCACCCTGATCCTGGCCCTTTCGATCGCCTATCTCGGGCTGCTGTTCGTCGTCGCCCATGTCGGCGAAAGGCGGGCGGCAAGCTGGTCGCGCGGCCGCTGGGCGCCGGCGATCTACGCCCTGTCGCTCGCCATCTATTGCACCTCCTGGACCTTCTACGGCGCGGTCGGCCGCGCCGCGACGGTCGGCCTCGATTTCATCCTGATCTATGTCGGGCCGGCCCTGGTCATGCTGCTCGGCTGGCCGGCCTTGGCCAAGATCATCCGCCTCGCCAAGCGCCACAACGTCACCTCGATCGCCGATTTCCTGGCGGCGCGCTACGGCAAGAGCCGGGCGGTGGCCGTCACCGTGACGCTCATCGCCACCATCGGCGTGCTGCCCTACATCGCGCTGCAGCTGCAGGCGGTCTCGACCACCTTCGCCGCGCTGGCCGGGCCGATCAGCTTCGAGCCCCGGACCGGCGCGCCGGTCTGGTACGACACCGCCTTCATCGTGGCGCTGCTGATGGCGGTGTTCACCATCCTGTTCGGCGTGCGTCACGTGCAGGCGAGCGAGCAGCACCGCGGCATGATGCTGGCCATCGCCTTCGAGTCCCTGGTCAAGATCGTCGCCCTGCTGGCGGTCGGCCCCTTCGTCATCTGGGGGCTGTTCGACGGGCCGGCGGCGCTCTCCGCGGCGATCGCCGAGCTGCCGCAATCGGCGCACCTCACCTCGCTCAGCATGAACGCCAACTGGTTGGCCATCACGCTGCTCTCCGGCCTCGCCTTCCTCTGCCTGCCGCGCCAGTTCCACGTCGCGGTGGTGGAGAACGACCATCCGGACAGCCTGCGGCTGGCGCGCTGGCTGTTCCCGCTCTACATGGTGCTGATCAACCTGTTCGTGGTGCCGATCGCGCTGGCCGGCCTGGCGCTGTTGCCGGCGGGCAGCGATCCGGACCTGTTCGTGCTGACCTTGCCGATGTCCGGCGGGGCGGATTGGCTCTCGGTCTTCGTCTTCATCGGCGGCCTGTCGGCCGCCACCAGCATGGTGGCGGTCGCCTGCATGGCGCTGAGCGGCATGGTCGGCAACGAGCTGGTCATGCCCTGGCTGCTGGGCCGCAAGGACCGGGGCAGCGGCACAGTGGGCCAGCGCGCCCTGCTGGTGCGCCGACTGTCGGTGATCGCCATCCTGCTCGCCGCCTATGCCTATCACCGCACCATCGCCGGCCTGTTGCCGCTCGCCACCATCGGCATGGTGTCGTTCTGCGCCGTCGCCAACTTCGCCCCCGCCCTGATCCTCGGCCTCTACTGGCGGCGGACGCACCGCTACGGCGTGATCGCCGGGCTCATCGGCGGCTTCGTCGCCTGGTTCACCACCATCCTGTGGCCGACCATGCATGCCGGCGACCCGCTGATTGACATCCCGGCGATCGGCCCGCTCGCCTGGTTCGAGCCGCTGCCGCGCGCCTTCCTGGTCGGCGTGCTGATCAATCTGGGGCTGCTCATCCTCTTCTCGCTCCTGGCCCGGCCGCAGGCGCGCGACCAGCGCCAGGCCGAATCCTTCGTCGGCGACACCGAGCCCAACGCGGTGCCGGCACCGGCCCAGCGGGCTGACCGCGAATGGGCGCAGCTGCGCGACCTGGCGGCGCGCTTCGTCGGCGAGGAGCGCGCGGCGCAGGCCTTCGCCGGCACCGAGCTCTCCGGTCCCGCCGCCTACGAGTTCGTCGAGCGCCTGCTCTCCGGCACCATCGGCGCCGCCTCCGCCCGCGTGGTCATGGGCACAGCGCGCCGCCGCGCGCTATGGATGCCCGGCTCGGTGCGCGAGGTGCTGCACGACGCCACCGCCGCGATCCGCCACAACGCCGATTTGCTGCGCAAGACGCTGGACCATGTCGGCCTCGGCATCGCGGTGTTCGACGGCGACGGCAAGCTGGAGATTTGGAACGACCGCTTTGCGGCGCTGACCGGCCTGCCGGCCGGCATCCTCGACAGCGGCGTGACCGCGGCGCGGCTCGGCGCCAAGTATCCGATCCTGGGCGAGCTGGTGGCCTGGAACGCGCCGCCTTTGCGCGAGCTGCATCTGCCGAGCGGCGACATCACCGAATTGCGCATCGACCCGCTGACCGGCGGCGGCATCGTGGTGACGGCGAATGACGTGACCGAGCGGGCGCGCGCCGCCGAAGCCCTGCGCGACAGCGAGCGGCGCATCCGCATCGTCACCGACAACGTGCCGGTGCTGATCGCCTATATCGACCGCGACCAGCGCTATCGCTTCACCAACCGCGCCTATCAGGCCGCACTCGGCACCTCCACCGCCGAGACCGACGGGCGCCATTGCTCGGAGATCCTGGGCGAGGCGCGCTACCGCAAGCTGCTGCCCTATATCGAGGCGGTACTGGCCGGTCAGCCACAGGTCTTCGAGACCGAGTTCCCCACGAATGACGCGAAGATCGAGGTGGCGCACGGCACCTATCTGCCGCATTTCGACGCGCAGGGACAGGTGGTCGGCTTCTTCCTGCTCTATGTCGACATCACCGAGCGGCGGCGGGCGGAGATGGCGCTGCGCAACGTGAACGAGATGCTGGAGCGCCGCGTGGCGCAGCGCACCGCCGAGTTGGAAGCCGCCCGCGCCAAGGCGGAAGAGGCCAACGTCGACAAGACCCGCTTCATCGCCGCCGCCAGCCACGACCTGCTGCAGCCGCTGCATGCCGCGCGCCTGTTCGTGGCCACCCTCGGCGAGCGTCATCCGCAGGACGAGCTGGTGGCCAAGGTCGATGACGGCCTGGCCTCGGTCGAGGCGTTGCTCGACGCGCTGCTCGACATCGCCAAGCTCGACGCCGGCGCGGTGAAGCCGGAGATGCGCGCCATCCCCGTCGGGCCGCTGCTGGAATCGCTCGCCGCCTCCTTCGCACCGATCGCGCAGAACCACGGCGTCGAGTTGCGCGTGGTGCGCTCCACCGGCGTCACCAAGAGCGATCCGGCGCTGCTGCGCCGCGTGCTGCAGAACTTCGTCTCCAACGCCATCCGCTACGGCCACCAGCCGGGGCGAAAGCCGCGCGTGCTGCTCGGCTGCCGCCGCGGGCGCGACGCCCAGGGCCGCGCCGTGCTGCGGATCGTCGTCGCAGATAATGGTCCAGGCATCGCGCCGGAGTATCGCCAGGCCGTGTTCCGCGAATTCACCCGCCTGCGCGGCGTCAGCCGCGACGGCGAGCGCGGCCTTGGTCTCGGCCTCGCCATCGTCGACCGCATCGCCCGTGTCCTCGGCCACGGCATCGAGCTGGACTCGACGCCGGGCCACGGCGCGGTCTTCTCCATCGCCGCGCCGCTGGCGCCGATCAGCGAGGTGCGCCAGGCGGCACCGGCGGCGGCGCCCGTCAAGTCGCGGCGCTTCGTTCACGCCCCCTTCGTCGTGTGCATCGACGACGAGCGCCAGGTGCGCGAAGGCATGGCCGCCCTGCTCGGCTCCTGGGGCTGCCAGACGGCGCTCGGCAGCAGCGCCGAAGAGGTGCTGGGCGCGGTCGCCGAAAGCGGCCGATCGCCCGATCTGCTGCTGATCGACCTGCATCTCGGCCAGGGTAAGGCAGACGGGCTTGCCACCATCTCCCGCCTGCGCCGCGACTGGGGCGAGGACCTGCCGGCGGCGCTGATCACCGCCGAGCGCGACCCGGCGACGCTGAACGCCGCCCGCGGCCAGCGCGTCGACGTGCTGCTGAAACCGGTGAAGCCGGCCCAATTGCGCGCCCTCATCGCGCAACGCGCGGCGAGCGCGGAATAGGCGGAGGCGCGATAGAACGCGGCTCAGCCCTCGTCGCTGACCGGCAGCGCTGGGCTCACGCCGGGCTCCAGCGCCAGGCGCTGGGCCAGCACAATGGCCTGGCTGCGCGAATGGACGCCCATCTTGCGCAGGATCTCGGTGACATGCGCCTTCACCGTAGCCTCGCCGATCTGCATGTCGAAGGCGATGATCTTGTTCGGCTTGCCCTCGGACATCAGGGCGAAGACGCGGTGCTGCTGCGGCGTCAGGCTGGCGGCGCGGGCGGCGAGGTCCGCATCGGGCGCCGGCAGCACGCCGTCGCCGGCATTCGGCGGCAGGATCACCTCGCCCTGCAGCACCGCGCGCACCGAGGCGACGATCTCTTCCATCGGCGCCGATTTTGGGATGAAGCCGGCGGCGCCCATCTCCACCGCCTGGCGCATCGCCGCCGGGTTGCGCGTGGCCGAGACGATGACCAGGGGAGCGGCGGGGTAGCTGGCGCGCAGGGCGGCGACCCCGGCCAGGCCTTGCATGCCCGGCATGTCGAGATCGAGGATGACCAGGTCCAGCTCCGGCAGCGCCGCGATCGCCGCGCTCGCCTCGTCGAAGCTGGCGGCCGGAACCACCGCCGCGCCCGGAAAACCGGTGCGCAGGGCCAGGGACAAGGCCTCCCTGACCATCGGATGGTCGTCCGCGACGATAAATTTCAGTGCCTGCAGCCGCGCCCCCTCACTCCCAGGCCAGGTTTCTTTTTTTCAGGCTAGCACAGTCGCCGGGCCGATGCAGGCCCCAAGCGGCGCGGCGGCGCGCGGGCCAGCGCTGGGGGCCGCCTTGATTCCGCTGCAACCCGCCGCCAGGATGGGGCGCCCATCCGAATCCGCCGCGGAAATCCCCAGCCATGACCAGCGACGTCGCCAACGAGAACGCCACCAAGATCGCCTTGGTCACCGGTGGGGCCAAGCGCATCGGCAAGTCGATCGCGCTCCGCCTGGCGGAGAACGGCTGGAGCGTCGCAATCCACTATCGGAGATCGGCCGCCAAGGCCGAAGCGGTGGCGGCGGAGGTGCGCCTGCGCGGCGGCCGCGCCATGACCGTGGCCGCCGATCTCGGCAACGAGGCCGAGGTGCAGGGGATCATTCCGCAAGTGACCGCCGGGCTCGGGCCCGTGACCCTGCTGGTCAACAACGCCTCGGT
>JAEUKU010000092.1 GCA_016794075.1 Rhodospirillaceae bacterium | reverse complement strand
GAAGGCCGCGTCTCGGTGAACGGGAAGAAGCTCAACTCGCCGGCGCTCAACGTCACCGAGAACGACGACATCCGCGTCGACGGCAAGCCGCTGCCGCAGAAGGAACGCACGCGCCTCTTCCGCTACTACAAGCCGCGCGGGCTGGTGACCACGTCCAAGGACCCCGAGGGGCGGCCGACCGTCTTCGACTCCCTGCCGGAGGGAATGCCGCGCGTCATCTCGATCGGCCGCCTCGACCTAAATTCCGAGGGCCTGCTGCTGCTCACCAATGACGGCGAGCTGGCGCGCAAGCTGGAGCTGCCGGCCACCGGCTGGGTGCGGCGCTACCGGGTGCGGGTCAACGGCGACGTCGATCAGAAGCATCTCGAACAGCTCAACCGGGGCATCGAGGTCGAGGGCGTGCGCTACGGCGCCATCCAGGCGACGCTCGACCGCAAGCAGGGCGACAATACCTGGCTGACCATGAGCCTGACCGAAGGCAAGAACCGCGAGATCCGCAAGATCTGCGGCCATTTCGGCTGGCCGGTCAGCCGCCTCATCCGCGTCGCCTATGGCCCTTTCCAGCTCGGTCATCTGGACAAGGGCGACATCGAGGAAGTGCCGGCCAAGGTGCTGCGCGAGCAGCTGGGCCAGGCGAAGGAAAAGGCCGCGCCGCCCTCCGCCAAAGATGTCCGGCACGAGGTCAAGGGCCAGCTGCGGCTGAAGCCCGGCGCCCCGCGCGGCGAGGCGCCGAAAGGCCAGGGCGCGCGCCGCGACCGGCCCCAGCAGGGCGCCGGCCGGCCCTTCGGCAAGCAGCGGCGGCCCGCGCGCTGAGCATGCGCATCGATGCCGGATCGCACAAAGGCACCAGGCTGATCGCCCCCGAGGGCGCGGACGTGCGGCCGACCTCCGACCGCGCCCGTCAGGCGATCTTCAACATGCTGGCGCACCGCTTCGATGCCCTGCGCGGTGCCAAGGTTCTGGACGCTTTCGCCGGCTCCGGCGCGCTCGGCCTCGAAGCCCTGTCGCGCGGCGCCGAGAGCCTGGTCGTCTTCGAAACCGCCCGGCCGGCCCTCGACGCCTTGAAGCGCAACATCGCCGCCTGCCACGAGATCGCCCGCACGCTCGTCTTCTCGAGTGACGCATGTCATCCGCCGCAGGCGATGACGCACAGGGCCTTCGCCCCCTGCACGCTCGTCTTCCTCGACCCGCCCTACCACAAGGGCCTGATTCCGCTTGCGCTCCGCGCCTTGCAGGACGCCGGCTGGATCGCGCCCGAGGCGCTGATCGTGACCGAAATGGACGCGCGCGAAACGCTGCCGGAGATGGCGGGCTTCGCCGTTGCGGACGAGCGGCGCTACGGCAAGGCGAAGATCGTCATCCTGCGCGGCGCGGCTGCCTGATCACAGCGTCGCGCCCATCCGCGTCTCTTCCACGAAATGCTCGGTCGCGTCGTCGATGCTGCGCCCGGCGCGGCCGCGCGGGGCGTGGATGTAGAGCTCGGCGCGCTTGTCGAGCGGACTGCGTCGCGGCTCCGGCAGCTTCACCTGGTAGGCGACCGGCCGGGCGTGATCGGCCAGCATCTTCGCCACGCTGTAGGTGCCGTTATAGGCCAGCATGCCGCGGACGAAATTGGTCTGCCCGCGCAGCAGCAGGCGCCCCGCGATCTTCGTCAGGCGCGGCACCGTCCACAGGCTCAGATGCTTGCGATAAAGCACACGCTGGGTTTCCAGCAGCTCGCGGTAAAAGTCGGGCAGCGGCAGCCGGGTCGGCAGCACCGCGTGCTGGATGTCGAACAGGCGGTAGTCGCGCGTCTGCAGGCGGCGCTCCTCGGTCAGCCAGCTCTCGGTGCCGGGATAGGGCGTGTTGACGCTGAGATTGACGATCTCGGGGATCTCCGCGCACCACGCGCGGATGGTGGCGAAGCGCTGCGCGTCCCAGTCGGGGTCGACGATGATGTTGATGGCGACGCGGATGCCGAGGGTGCGGGCGAATTCCAGCGCCTCGAAATTGCGCCCGAGCGAGATGCGCTTGCGGTATTTCAGCAGGCCCTCCTCGTCGATCGCCTCGATGCCGAGGAACATGTAGTCGAGGCCGAGCTTGCGCCAGAACTGGAACACCTCCTTGTTGCGCAACAGCACGTCGGCGCGGGTCTCCAGGTAGTAGCGCTTGCGGATGCCGGCCTTGACGATGGCCTCGCCGATGGCGAAGCCGTGGCGGTCCTGGATGAAGGCGACGTCGTCGACGATGAAGACGCCGCTTTCCTGCAGCGAGGCCAGATCCTCGACGATGCGCTCCGGGCTGATCAGGCGATAGGAGCGGCCATAGAAGGTCCAGGCGCTGCAGAAGGAGCAATCCCACGGGCAGCCGCGCGAGAACTCGACCGAGGCGGCGGGATCGAGCACGCCGATGAAATACTTGCGCCGGTGCCGCAGCAGGTCGCGCGCCGGCGCCAGATCGTCGAGATTGTGGACGAAGCGCGGCGCCGGCCCCTCGGCCGTCGCCGTCACCACGCCGGGAATCTCCGCGATGCCGTCGCGATCCTCCGCCACGGCGGCGAGGAGTTCCGCGATCGAGGCCTCGCCCTCGCCCTTCAGCACGCAATCGATGGCGCCCTCGGCATGGTCGAGGATGGTCGCAGCAACGAAGGAGGCGCTGTGGCCGCCGACGCAGATGAAGCAATGCGGCTGCGCGGCCCTGGTCGCCCTCGCCAGATCGACGATCTCCGGCACGTTGGCGAGGTAGTTGCAGGAAAAGGCGATGGCCTCGGGCCGCCAGGACGCGACCATGCGGTGATAGTCCGCGTGGCTCTCCACCTGCAGGTCGAGGATGCGCGCCTCGTGCCCAGCGCGCCGCGCCGCGGCGGCGACGAGCTCGAGGCCCAGCGGCTCCAGCCGCAGGAAGACCTTGGTGTAGAGCAACGGCCCAGGATGAACGAACAACACCCGCATCGCCGCACCTCGATGGAACATGGCACCGGTCGGCAGATCGCAAAACGCTGAATATGGGGGAAAGCTTAGCCCGCGCCCGCCGCCCTGTCGATTCGGCAGCCCCCGATTCCGGGTCTCCTGCCGGCCGAAGCGGATTTGCCGCTATTCCGTCTCGGTCGCCGGAAGGTCGCCGATGCCGATAACCCAACCGAGCCGCGACCGGTTCCAGAATTGCGCCTTGGGCGCCAGCTGGGCGCGCTGGGTGATGGTGCCGACCCGGAGCCCGATGGCGGGCGGCGTGGCCGCTTTGCCCTCGACCAGCGCGGTCGAATAGATCGACGTGCCGCAATGCGGGCAGAAGGCCTGGATGCGCCGGTTGCCGCTTTCGGCGGTCTTCACATAGGTCTTGGGGATGCCGGTCAGCAGGCGGAAGCTGCCCGGCCCGGCCGGCACGACGACGCGGAAGGCCGAGCCGGAGAGCTTCTGGCAATCGGTACAGTGGCAGATCTCCACCTGCGCCGGGTCCACCTCGGCCTCATAGGTGAGAAAGCCGCAATGGCAGCCGCCGTCGATCTTCATGCTCGCTCCTTCAGTTCATCTCGGACCCCGCCCGGGCGATCGCGCGGTGGCCCTCGTGCTCGGCGCGCAGGCGGGCGATGTCCGCCTCGGACAGGCGCTCTGCATTGCAGAAATCCTGCTTCCACGCCGCGCTCGCGCTCCAGCGCAAGGGCGACTGGACGGTGGTGCGCGCGACCGGCGCCATCGCCAGCAGCTCGAAGGCGAGGTCGATGGTGAAGATCTGCGAGCCGCTGTCCAGCGGCTTGCCGGCGGCATTGCCGAGCGGGAAATCGCTGAACAGGAAACGCGGCACGCCGACATGCTCGACGATGTCCTTGGCGCAACCCATGACGATCGTAGGGATTCCCGCCGCTTCCAGATGCCGCGCCGCCAGGCTCAGCGTCTGGTGGCAGACGGGGCAATTCGGCACCAGGATCATGGCGTCGACCTGATCCGCCCGCGCGCATTCCAGCAGCTCCGGCGTATCGCGTTCGACGGTGCTGCGCTGGCTGCGCGTGGTCGGCACGCCGTAGAAACGGGGGCTGACCGAACCGATCATGCCGATCGCCGCGCAACGCTTCAGCTGGGCCAGCGGAAACCAGCAATTGGCGTCGACCGCGCTGGTATGGGTGCGGTCATAGGTGACGTGGGCGATGCGCAGATTGGGCGTCCCGGCGGTCGAATGCGCGTAGACACGGTGAAACTTCGCCGCCGCATTGTAGGGAGCGCCCGGGCCCTGATCGCCGAGCGCGGGGTCGTACAGCGCCGCCGTGGTCACCAGGCCGATCCGGCACGCGGCGAGCGGCTTCCGCAGCTTCGTGAAGGGAACCTCCGCGCAATGCGCCCAGCGATAGGGCTCCGCATAGCCGAGCGCGCGGTAGTAGCTGCGTGTCCGCTCCATGTAGGAGATCGGCACATCCTGGGGATCCGCTTGCATCAGCCGATCCTAGCAGCCGGGGAACCGATTGCTAGAGCGGCCGCGCCGGCTTGGGGTCGATCGGCACCGCGCCGGCGACACCGAGAATCTCCTCGATCGCCGCCCCCGCCGAGAGCAGCTCCGCCTCGCCGCGCGGGCGGCCAACCAGCTGTACGCCGAGCGGCCTTCCGTCCGGCGCGAAGACGGCGGGGATGGCGAGCGCCGGGCAGGCGGTCAAGGTGATGACGCCGTGCAAAGTGAGCCAGCCGATGTAATCGGGGAAATCGTGGCCGTCGACCCGGCGCACCCAGCGTTCCCCGATCGGCCCCGGGGGGCAGCAGGCCGAGGGCGCCAGCAGCAGGTCGTATTGGTCGAGAAACGCCAGCATCTCGCCATAGAGGCGGGACCGGCGCAGCATCGCCTTGCCGATCCGCTCGGCGGTCAAGGCCATGCCCTGCTCGATGTTCCAGATCACGTCGGGCTTCAGCTTGTCGCGATGCTTGGACAGCAGCGCGCGCATGTTGGTGGCGTAGCCCAGGCCGCGCAGCACGTAGAACGCCTCCATGGCGCCGGCGAAATCGGGGCTCGCCTCCACCACCTCGATGCCGGCATTGGCAAGCTTGTCGGCGGTCTGGCGCAATCCCGCACGGGTCAGCGGATCGACCGGCGTGACGCCGCCCAGATCGGCGGAGACTGCGATGCGCTTCGGCCGTTGCCTGCGAAGTGCCGCGTCGAGGAACGGCGCGGCGGGTGCGGGCAGCGACACTGGATCTTCGGGCCTATAGCCGACCATGGCATCGAGCATCAGCGCGACGTCGGGGACATTGCGCGCCATCGGGCCCTCGACCGAAAGGTCGTTGAAGCGTTGTTCGGCCGGCCCGTTGGCGACGCGGCCGGGGCTCGGGCGCAAGCCGACCACCGAGCAATAGCCGGCCGGGGTGCGCAGCGAGCCACCGAGATCGGAGCCGGTCGCCAGCGCCACGATGCCCACCGCCAGCGCCGCCGCCGAGCCGCCGGAG
>JAEUKU010000075.1 GCA_016794075.1 Rhodospirillaceae bacterium | reverse complement strand
GCCGACCATCGCGGCGGTGGCGGGCTATGCGCTGGGCGGCGGCTGCGAACTCGCGATGATGTGCGACCTGATCATCGCCGCGGAGACCGCAAAGTTCGGCCAGCCGGAGATCAGCATCGGTACCATCCCCGGCGCCGGCGGTACCCAGCGCCTGACCCGCGCGCTCGGCAAGGCGAAGGCGATGGACCTGGTTCTCACCGGTCGCATGATGGACGCCCAGGAGGCGGAGCGCAGCGGGCTCGTCGCCCGCATCGTGCCGGCGGAGAAACTGCTGGAGGAGGCGCTGGCGGTGGCGGCCAAGATCGCGTCCTTCTCGCTGCCCGCCACACTGATGGCGAAAGAGGCGGTCAACCGCGCCTTCGAGACGTCGCTCGCCGAGGGACTGAAATTCGAGCGCCGGCTGTTCCACTCCACCTTCGCCACCCTGGACCAGAAGGAAGGCATGGCCGCCTTCGCCGAGAAGCGGCCGCCCAGCTTCAAGCACCGCTAACCCAGATGGGCTAAGCCCCTTCCCGGGCGGCCAGCGCCACGCCATCTTCTTTGCATCCTTTCCGGCATCCGCCTCCGCGGGAACCTGTGACGGGCGTCACAGGACCCTCGGAACTCGTTGGCGCTGCCCGGGTTTTAATACTTTAGTGTGGGTGTCCCGCCGGGGCCCCAGATGTGGCCGGATAACGACTTGGTAACCCTGACGAGGCGATAGTGGACGGCAGTTCGAACCTTCCAAAGCGCAGCGACGCTTATACGGTGATGTCCGCTGAAACCTTGACCACCGCGCCGGCCGGGCGCGTCAAACTCGGCAATATTCATGTGATGATCGACGGCAAGCCGCATCAGATCATCAATATGAATATCGTCGACGTCCTGGTCGCCGGCGCGCCCGACTGGATCGTGCCGCGGCAGAAGATCGACTTTTCCTTCGTCATCACCATCGACGCGCATCCCCGGCCGCTGCCGACCTATGGCGTCGTCGTGCGCAACGACGACAAGGGCCTGGAGATCCGGTACAACGCGCCGGCTCTGCGCTGGCGCGACATCCTCGCGCACCTGATCGCCGAGGACGCCCGGCATGGCGCCGCCAAGGCCGCTGCCGGCAAGAAGCAATAGCGCCTCTCACTTTCAACCTTGCAGCCCGAAACCGGGCCCTCGGGCGGAGCCACTGGCTTTCGTCGCCGCGTGACGGACCTACTCCGCCGCGCGGTCCTTGCTCTTGCGGATGCTGCCGGCACCAGCGGCGCTGGTGCGTTCCCAGTCGAACATGTAGTCGCGGGTCAGCGGCACGTTGTTGATGCCGCGTGACATCTGGATCTGCATGACCATGTTGTAGTTATGCCGGAACGACAGCTCGCTGCCGATCAGGTAAAATTCCCACATGCGGCAGAAGCGCTCGTCGTAGAGCCGGGCGATCTCTGCGCGGTTGCGCTCGAAATTCTCCCGCCAGCAACGGAGCGTCTCGGCGTAGTGCAGGCGCAGCACCTCGACATCGGTGATCCACAGCGAGGTGCGTTCGATCACCGGCACGACTTCCGACAGCGCCGGCGAGTAGCCGCCGGGGAAGATGTATTTGCGCAGCCACGGATTGGTGAAGCCGGGCCCGTCGCGCCGGCCGATCGAATGCAGCAGTGCGACGCCAGAGGGTTTCAGCAGGCGCTCCACCTGGCCGAAGAACTCCCGGTAGTGCTTCACGCCGACATGCTCGAACATGCCGACCGAGACGATGCGGTCGTATTCCGCGGTCTCCAGGCGGTAGTCCTGCAGCTTGAAGGTGACCTTGTGCGACAGGCCCGCCGCCTTGGCGCGGGCCTGCGCCAGCTCGTGCTGCTCCTTCGACAGGGTGACGCCGACCACCTCGACATCCGCATGCTTCGCCATGAACAAGGCAAGCCCGCCCCAGCCGCAGCCGATGTCCAGAACGCGCTGGCCCGGCTGCAGCAGCAGCTTGGCGGCGATGTGGCGCATCTTGGCCTGCTGCGCCTCGGCAAGGCTCGCCTCGGGGCGGGTGAAATAGGCGCAGGAATACTGCATGCTGTCGTCGAGGAAGAGCTCGAACAGCCGGCGCGAGAGATCGTAGTGATGCGCCACATGGGTGCGCGCCAGGCCGACCGGATTGTGCTGGTGCCACCAGCGCGCGACCCGCAGGAAGCCGGCGACCAGCTTCTGCCACACCACGCCCTGCAGCGGGCCGACATTGGCCATGCCGATATCGATGAGGTCGTAGAGCGTGCCCGCCTCGATGGTGAGCTTGCCGTCCATATAGGCCTCGCCGACGGCGAGCCATGGATTGAAGGCGAGCGCCCGGTCGGTGGCGGCGTCGGCGACGCGCAACGTGACCTGCGGCTCCCCCGAACCGAATGTTCGTGTCTTCCCCCGGTGGTCGATCAGAGTGACCCGGCCCTGCCGGATCCCATGCGCCAGCAAGCGATCGAACATGCCCCTTACTCCCGTCCGTGACCGGTGATCTCTCCGGCACAACCCCCAGCGGCCGGCAGCGATCCCGTTCCCCTTGGTTTAGAATTAGTCTAAGGAAGGCCGTGCGGCCTCGTCAACAGCATGGCGTCGTTCCGCGGCGCGGCGCGAGCCCGTTGCCCTGCATGACGCGGCTGCGCCGACCGCAACCCTTCCTGATACGGGGGCATGGTCGGGTCGGATGCGGCAAGTTGGCGGGTTGCGGCGATTGTGCGGCGCAGCGGCGCAAATGATTGCGGGCCGGCGGCCGATGATGATCTTTATCTTGGGTGCCCGCC
>JAEUKU010000069.1 GCA_016794075.1 Rhodospirillaceae bacterium | reverse complement strand
GCGGTGCCGAGTTCCTCGTAGGAGAACAGGCGGTAGTCGGCCGGCGTCTTGCCGGCGGCCGCGAGCTGGCCGGGCAGCAGGTAGCTTTCCGTGGTGAAGCAATCGTTCTGGCGGCCGCGATAGGCATCGCCCAGCTGGCCTTCGCGCAGCACCGTGACGCCGTCGGCCTCGCCGTAGATGCCGAGGCCGAGCTTGTGCATCCAGGCGAAGAACGCGCCCTCCTGTCCGTCGAAGCGCAGCTCGACATTGGCGCCCTTCAGATCGCCGGGCTCGGCAATCGGCCGCCGGCAGGCCAGCATCAGCCCGGATTTCTGGAAGACCTGCGCCACGTGCAGGATGCCGGCGCCATTCTCGCGCGCCTTCAGCGCGCGCGGCATGATGTCAACCGCCAGGTCGACGTCGCCGTCCTCCAGCATCGCCACCGGACCGCGCTCGTCGGCACGGACGAAGACCGGGTCGATGCCGAGCTGGGCGAAGCGGCCCTGGATCTTGGCCAGGTGATAGCCAAGGGTGCGCGGCGACGGCCCCTCCGGCAAGGCGATGCGCAGCCGGGTCAGCTCCATCTCTTGCGCCGGGGCGGCGCCGCCGGAAAGGAGCGCGAGCGACAGGACGGCAATAGCCAGGGCCATGCCGCGGGCGCGCCGCGTCGCCCGCCCAGCGTCCGGGGCCGTCCCGGATTGCGCCATCCTTGCCGTCATGCCTGTCGGTTTTCCCTCGTGGCCCCGGGGTGGACCCGGCGGTCGGGCATGCGACGCAATATGCCCGCCCGTCCCGCCTTGCCTTCCGCCGGCGAACAGATTACAGGCCGTACAGAAACCCCGCAAATGCAAAGCCGGTGGCGCGGCGTGCGCGGGATGGATTCCAGGGGACTTCCGGCATGACAGCAGGGCGCGCGGACCGAGCCGAGGCACCGATCGCCAGCCTCGGCGTGGTCGGCGCCGGCGCCTGGGGCACCGCTCTGGCGGTGCTGGCCGCGCGCGCCGGGCGCAAGGTGACGCTGCAGGCGCGCCGGCCCGAGGCGGCGCAGGCCATCGCCGCGGCGCGCGAGAATGCCGAGCACCTGCCCGGCATCGCCGTGCCGACGGAGGTCGCCGTCACCGCCGAGCGCGACGCGGCCCTGGCCGCGGATGCGGTGCTCTATGTCCAGCCGGCGCAGCATCTGCGCGCCTTCTGCGCCGCCGCGGCGCCACGCTGGCGCGACGGCGTCCCGCTCCTCATCTGCGCCAAAGGGATCGAAGTGGCGAGTGGCCGGCTGCTGACCGAGATCGCCGCCGAGCTGCTGCCCGCCGCACCCGTCGCCGTATTGTCGGGGCCGAGCTTCGCGGCGGAGGCGGCCGCCGGCCTGCCGACCGCCGTGGTGATTGCGAGCGCCGACGTGGCGCTCAACCGCGCGCTGATGCAGGCGCTGTCGCACGGCGCGTTCCGGCCCTATGGCGCGCTCGATCCGGTCGGCGTGGAAGTGGCGGGTGCGGCCAAGAACGTGCTCGCCATCGCCTGCGGCATCGTCATGGGCCGTGGCCTGGGCGAGAATGCGCGCGCCGCGCTGGTCACCCGCGGCCTGGCGGAGGTCGCGCGCCTCGCCCACGCGCTGGGCGGCAAGGCGGAGACCATGCTGGGCCTCGCCGGCGTCGGCGATCTGGTGCTGACCTGCAACTCGATGACCTCGCGCAACACCTCGCTCGGCTTCGATCTCGGCCGCGGCGGCCGGCTGGAAGAGATCCTCGCCCGCCGCCACAGCGTGGCCGAAGGCGTGCCGACCGCCGCGGCGATCGAGCGGCTCGCCGGTCGGCTTGGCGTCGAGATGCCGATCTGCACGACGGTCGCCGCCATTCTCGACCAGCGGGCGGAGATCGACCAGGCGATCCGCGACCTGCTCACCCGGCCGCTCAAGCATGAAGGCTGAGGCCCCTTCCTCCAGCCCGGCCGCGCCGCCATCCCTAACGAATTGCTAACGACCTGCCGGCCATTCTGGCCGCGACTCGCGGCCTGGCGCTATCCTGGGCCGGGTCGCATGGAAGCTGGAGGATGCCTTGACCGAACAGCGCCAGTTGCGCGAAGAGCGTCTGCTCTGTGCGACGGATGGCTCCGCCGTTTCGGAGAAGGCGGTGAGCTACACCATCGGATTGGCGGAGCAGACCGGTCAGTCCGTCACCATCCTGCTGATCGCCGACGGCGCGCTGGAAGCCCAGCCGCAGGTCTGGGACGAGGCCAAGATCAAGGCCGGCGATTTGCCGCCCGACAAGGAGCTGCTCGCCGCCCTGCAATACGCCCTGGAGCACAACCTGCTGCGCCTGCGCCTGGTGCGGGCCTTCGGCGCGGATCCGGCGGAGGCGATCGTCGCCTATGCCGAGCGCAACGGCTATCACCACATCATCGTCGGCTCCGCCGGCCTGACCGGCGCGCGGCGCATGCTGCTCGGCTCGGTCGCCGCCGACGTGGTGACGCGGGCGCATTGCCCCGTCACGATCGTCCGCTGACGATCGTGACATCGTTTCGGCGCCCCATGATCGTCCGCTGACACGACTACGTCCGGCGTGCTTAACCCAAAAGACACAATTGCGTGCGCAACCTCTTGCGCGCCGGCGGAAAATTCCCAATTGACGTCACGGCGCGTTGCTGTATTTTTCGCGCCCAGTCGAAACTGCTGACGAGTTGCTTGATGTACGCCTTGCGTCTCCGACGACGTATCCCAGTCTGCCTGCCGGGCGGGACGGTCGGTCGTACGCAAGGATCGGAGCACCTCCATTAGCAAGGTGATCCTCCAGGGCGACGACGGGCCGGGCGAAACCGGCGAACCGATTGAAACCCTGTTGTGAAGGATCACCCCGATGAAGCTGATCAAGCCCGAGTTCCAGATCAAACCTGAGCCCGCCGCGCTGGCTGGCGCCGTCGAGCGTTTGTACGACGACGTCTTCGGGCCCGCGCGGTTCCACAAGGCTTCCTACCAGTTCCGAGACGGCGTCGCGCCGGTGAAGGAGCTGAGCTGGATCGCGCTGGAAGGCGACCGCCCCGAGCGGGTGGTGGGCGCCATCAAATACTGGCCGATCCTGGTGGGCGAGACCGGCCATCCGGCCCTGCTGCTGGGCCCGCTCGCCATCGCCGCCGACAAGGCCGGCAAGGGCATCGGCCGCGCGCTGATGTTCAAGACCCTGGAGCTCGCCGCCCAGCTCGGCCACGACCTCGTGCTGCTGGTCGGCGACGTCGACTACTATAAGAGATTCGGTTTCGTGCCGGCGACGCCCTTTGGCTTCGTGATGCCCGGTGAAACGCGGCCCGACCGGCTGCAAGTGGCCCCGTTGAAGGACGATGTCCTGGGCCGGATCGCGGGGGATCTTCGCCATCTCTCGACCGGGCTTGCGGCCCAGCCAGCCAAGCGGCCAGCCCGCCGGGCCCGCGCCCGCTAAGAAAAGCGGCGAGTGACATGGCGGCCCGTCGGAGAGATTCGGCGGGCCGCTCCCTTTCCGCTACTCCGGCAGCCCCGACATGCGCGAGAGAGCCTTCAGCAGCTCGCTCGGTTTGGCCTGCGGGTCGACCGATTTGCGGAACACCTTGATCATACCGCCGCTGCGAAACAGGTGGCTGAGCGCGCGGTCGACGGCAAGGCGGAACTCCGCATCGATGCGCATGGCGAGCCCGTAGGGCTCGATGGTGAGATATTGGTCGGCCAGCAGCAGGTCGCCGGCCTGCGTCTCCGCCCGCAGCCGCTCCTCCAGGATTGCGCGGTCGCCGAAATAGGCGGAGACCTCGCCGGCGCGCAGCCAGGAGAAGCCCTCGTCATGGCTCTTCGCCACCTTGAGCTCAGCCTGGATGTTCTGCCCGGCGAGCAGCGCCTTGATGTCGCGCTCCGTCGTGGTGCCGCCCAGCACGCCGAGCTTGCGCCCGGAAAAATCCTCGACGCTGGCCGGCCCGTCCGGGCGGATCACCATGCCGGCGCCGCTGACATAGGTCGGGATCGAGAAATCCATCGCTTCCCGCCGCGCCAGGGTCGCCGTCGTCGCCTCGCACAGGAGGTCGGCACGGTCCTCCGCCAGCGCCGCGAACCGATCGGCGGCGCTGACCTCGACAAAGCTCACCTGGAGCGCGTCAAGCGCCAGCGCGCTTTTCAGCGCATCCGCCACGATGCGGCAGAGCTCCACCGAATAGCCCGCCGGCACGCCGTCTTTCACGAAGGAGAAGGGTGCGGCATCGGCCCGGTAGGCGAGGCGGATTTCGCCGGATTGCCGGATCCGGTCGAGCGTGCCCTCCGCCGACGCAGGGGCGACAGACGCACCGGCCGTCAGGATCGCCAGCGCCGCCGTGAGGAGAAGGCGTGTCATGCCGTGCATCGCAACCTCCCTTGCCAGCCAGAAAAGTCTACCCGCCGGGCGCGACGGACAGAAGCGCGCGTTGCTGATGGATCGATAAGCGCGGCTTCAGACCTCCACCACGCGGTCGGAGTCGAGAATGCTCTGGATGAAATCGGGAACCTGCAGCCCGGCCTTGACCTTGGCCTCCAAGGCCGCCTCGGCCGCGCGCACTTGCGTCAGGCGCGCCAGAACCGCGGCGATCCGGCCGCGCGGCACCGCCACCACACCGTCCTCATCGCCGATCAGGATGTCGCCGGCTTCGACCGCGACGCCGCCGACCACGACCGGCAGGCCGACCGTGCCGGGGCCGTTCCTGACCGGCGAGTTGGGCGTCAGCCCGGCGCCATAGATCGGCAGGCCCACCGCGCGGATGCCCGCCAGATCACGCGCCAGGCCATCGGTGACCAGGCCCGCCAGGCCGCGATTCTGCGCCATGCCCAGCAGCAGATCGCCGGTGACCGCAGTAGCGGTGAAGCCGTCCGTCGCCGCCACCAGGATGTCGCCGGGCCGCGCCACTGCCAGCGCGCCGAACAACGCCAGGTTATCCGCCGGACCGCAGTGGCAGGTCACGGCGACGCCGACCAGTGGTACTGCAACCGGGAGCAGCGGCTTGATGCGGTAGTCGAGCGCGCCGCGCCCGCCCAGCGCATCGACCACATAGCCGGTCGGCACGCCGGCAAAGGCGGCGACCTGGGCCGGATCTGGGCGGGGGAAGTCGCGCCGGAGGGTGAGCAGCGGCGGGTCCTTGATCATGCTGTCTCTCTCTTGAGCAGGAGGTTGCCGTTGATGCCGGCGATGTTGCTGACGCCGCAGAGGCCCATGACGCGGTCGATCTCCTGGGCGTAGATCTCCAGCATCCGCGCGACGCCCGCCTCGCCGGCGATGGCCAGACCCCAGAGCTGCGGCCGGCCGACCAGGCAGGCGGCGGCGCCCAAAGCCAGCGCCTTCACCACGTCGCTGCCGCGCCGGATGCCGCCGTCGATCAGCACCGGGACCTTACCTTCGACCGCGGCCACCACGCCAGGCAGCGCCGCGAGGCTGGAAGCCGCCCCGTCGAGCTGCCGGCCGCCGTGATTGGACACGATGAGTCCGTCGATGCCTTCCGCCATTGCGCGGCGCGCCTCGTCCGGATGCAGCACGCCCTTCAGGATCAGTGGCCCGCGCCACAACTTGCGCAGCTCGGCAACATCCGGCCAGGACATGGCGGGGTCGAGCAGCGAGGCCATCCGCCCGGCCAGCGCCTTCAGGTCGGCGGTTTCACCCGGCCGCGCGTAGTTGCCGAAGGTGACGCGCGGCAGCTCGCGCCGCATGCGCCACAGCCATTTCGCCTTCAGCGCCATGCCGGCAAGGCCGGAGAGGCCGAAGCGCGGCGGGATGGAGAAACCGTTGCGGATGTCGCGCTCGCGATTGCCCAACATCTGGTTGTCGATGGTCAGCACCAGCGCGTCATAGCCCGCCTTGGCGGCGCGCTCCGTCAGCTCGCGGGTGAAGCCGCGGTCGCGATAGACGAAGATTTGCATCCAGCGCGGGGCCGCCCCTGTTTCCGCCAGCTGCTCGAGCGTGCAGACCGAGCCATGGCTGAGGCAGAAGGCGGTGCCGGCCGCCGCCGTCGCCCGCGCGGCGCAGCGCTCGCCATCCGGCCAGAACAATCCCGCCAAGCCCGTGGGCCCGACGATCACCGGCAGTTTCAGCGTCTTGCCGAACAGGGTGACGGAGAGATCGCGCGCGGCGGCGCCGTCGAGCGGCTTCGGCAGCAGCGCAATGTCGTCGAAGGCCGCTTCGTTGCGGCGCAGCGTGCGCTCGTCCTCCGCGCCCCCATCGGCGAAGTCGAAGACCGGCCTGGGCAGGGCGGCACGCGCCAGATCGCGCATCGCGGCGATGGAATAGGCCTTGCGCCGCCAGCGCGGAACTTCCGCGCTCATGCCAGGCGATAGGCG
>JAEUKU010000438.1 GCA_016794075.1 Rhodospirillaceae bacterium | reverse complement strand
GTGAAGGTGCCGATGAAGGCGAAGAGGATGCAGAAGCCGATCATGAAGGCCGCGCGCAGGCTGGGATCGGCGAGATGGGCGCGCCACGCGCCGCTTGCCGCGACGCCCCGCGCCGGCATGGCACGCGACAACGCCGCATAGGCCAGCAGCGCACCGAGCAGGTTGAGCGCGGCGAAGATCTCGAAATTGGCGGCGAGGCCGAGATGATCGGCGATCGCGGCCGCCATCAGCCGCCCGAACAGATTGCTGGCGACGTTGCCGGTAACATAGGCCGCGGCCGCGGCCGCGGCTTCGCGCCCGCTCCCCGTCTCGGCGAGATAGGCGAGGGTCAGGCTGAAGGCGGTCGACATCAGCAGGCCCTGCAGGATGCGCAAGGCGGCGAAGACCGGCAGGCTGGGCGAGGTCGCCAGCAGCAGCGTCGGAACCGCCAGCAGCGCCAGGCTCAGCGCCACCCCGCGCCGCCGGTCGAGGCGCCGGCCGAACACGGCGATGACGAGGCCGGCCGCCGCCATGCCGAGCGTGCTGGCATTGACCGCCACGCCCATCTCCGCCGGCGCCACGTGATATGCGGCGACCAGAGATGGCAGGATCGCCTGGGTGGCGAAGAGATCGACCAGGGTCAGGAAGGCGATGAGGCCGATGGCGAAGAGGCGCATGGCGCCCGCGCCGTCGAGTCCGTTGGCTTCTGCTTGCACCGACATGGGGTCCACATCTGCGATCGGGTGTTTGGCGCTGCCCCCACCCCACCCTCCCCCGTGCCGGGGGAGGGAGTGACGAGAAGCCCGCCCCCTTCAGGGGTCAGGGAGGGGGCGCTGGTTCAGCTTGGCGCCGGCCAAGGCCGGTCCGCCTACATGTTCATGTCGCTCGGGTCGTGCAGGATGTCGGAGGAGATCAGCACCACCTTCTCCTTGCCGGTGTTCATCCACCAGTGGGAACGGCCGGCGTCGACCGAGACCTCGCCCGCCTTGTGCAGGATCGGCGCGGCGCAGATGCTGGCGTATTCGGTGATCTCGCCCTGCACCACGTAGATGATGGCCGGGCGATCGGCGTGGTTGTGCCAGGGCACGATGCCGCCCGGCTGGATTTCCAGGCGGCGCATGCGGAACTGGTGATCGGCGGCGGCGACGTTCTCCTTGGACAGGTCGATGGCGGCGAGCACATCGTCGGTGACGTCCTTGGCCGCCTTGCCCTGGTCGGCCTGGCCCTTGCCATCGGCGACCAGCTTGTCCGCCGGGCATTCGCCGGCGAAAGCGGCATTGCCGAACGCCATCGCGCCGGTGAGCAATGCGGCCGCGGCGGCGGCGCGCAATAGGGTCTTGGTCATGATCGGTCCTTTCTGTGGGAGCGGAAGGGCCCCACCATCGCCGCAACGGCGCCTAGGCGGAAATGCCGAGGGGGCTTCGATTCCATAGCCCCGGGCTATCGCCAATCGGTATCGCTAGAACGGCGGTCAAAAGCGGGCGCTCTAAGGTCAAGCGAGGGCTGGCTGGTTGGTGCAATTGCATTCACGGGGTGCGCGGACTAGCCTGCGCGCCGTCGGCGGGCATCGGCCAGCCCGCCGGGCAGGAGATCAGGGATGTCGGACAAGCCGCAGAGATCGTCCGCGAACTCGTCCGCGGGCGCTCCGCAGATCAAGGTCAATCCCAAGGTTAATCGTTGGCGGCGCTTCGCCGATTGGGACGAGCGGCCGTTGCGGCTCGACAGATTCGCGGTCGAGGATGCCGCGGCCGGCTTCGCCGCCTTCTCCTCGCCCAATGACCCCAAGCCCGGCCTGGAGATCGCCGGCGGCAAGGTCAAGTCGATGGACGGCATCGCCGCCGCCGATTTCGACATGATCGACATCTTCATCGCCCATCATCATCTGGACCTCGACGTGGCGCTGGAGGCGATGGCGATCCCGTCGCCTGAGATCGCCCGGATGCTGGTCGACATGAACGTGCCGCGCGCCAAGCTGGTGCGCCTCGCCCACGGCATGACGCCGGCCAAGCTCGCCGAGGTCGTCGCCGAACTGAGCGCCATCGAGATCGCCTTCGCCTATTCCAAGATGCGGGCGCGGCACACGCCGGGCAACCAGGGCCACGTGACCAACGCCAAGGATGACCCGCTGCAGCTGGCCGCCGACGCCGCCACCGCCGTCGCCTTCGGCTTCGACGAGATCGAGACCACCATGCGGGTGGCGCGCAACGCCTGGTCCAACGCCATCGCCTGCGCCGTCGGCGCCGCGATCGGGCGCTGGGGCACGCTGTTCCAATGCTCGAGCGAGGAAGCCGAAGAGCTGCAGATCGGCATGGCGGGGTTCAGCTCCTATGCCGAGACGGTCTCGGTCTACGGCACCGAACGCTCCTTCATCGACGGCGACGACACGCCCTGGTCCAAGGCGTTCCTCTCCACCGCCTATGCCTCGCGCGGCATCAAGATGCGCTGCACCTCCGGCGCCGGCTCCGAGCTGCTGATGGGCTTCCACGAGAGCAAGTCGCTGCTCTATCTCGAGGCGCGCTGCCTCTGCCTGCAGCGCGGCATGGGCGTCCAGGGCACGCAGAACGGCGGCATCGACGGTGCGCCCATCACCTGTACCGTGCCGGGCGGCATGCGCGAGCTGATGGCGGAGAATCTGCTCGCCGTCTGGCTCGACCTCGAATGCGCCTCGGGCAACGACGCGGCGGCGACCGAATCGGAGATCCGCGTCGGCGCCAAGATCCTGCCCTATCTCATCGCCGGCTCCGATCTGATCTGCTCCGGCTTCGGTTCGATCCTCGCCTATGACAATTCCTTCAACCCTTCGCTGATGAACGGCGAGGAGATGGAGGATTTCCTGGTCCTGCAGCGCGACTTCGAGGCCGATGGCGGGCTCACGCCCGTCGGCGAGACCGAGATCATAGAATTGCGCAGCAAGGCGGTGCAGGCGATCGCCGCGGTGCTGGAGGAGCTCGACCTCGGCCGGCCGACGCCGGACATGATGGCGAGCGTGGTCGCCGCCTCCGGCTCCGCGCAGACCGAGAGCTACATGCCGCGCGATGTCGCCGTCATCAGCGAGGCGATCAAGGCGCGCGGCATCAACGTGATCGACGTGATCCGGGCGCTGGCCAAACGCGGCTTCCGCGAGGCGGCGCAGAACCTGCTGAACGTGGTCAAGCTGCGCGTCTCCGGCGATTACCTGCAGACCTCCGCCATCGTGCGCGACGGCAAGATCATCAGCGCGGTGAACGACCCGAACGAATATCTCGGCCCCGGCACCGGCTACCGCCTCAGCGCGCAGCGCCGCCAGGAGATCGCCAATATCCGCGACGTGCTCGACCGCGACGAGGTGCTGCGGACGGAAGGCCGCCACGCCAAGGGCGAAAGCCGTCTGATCCAGTACCGCAGCATGGGCGAGGCACAGCCGGGCACCGATGCGAAAGAAGTGGTGATCGGTATCTCGCCGGCCTTCGGGCTCAAGATCTTCCGCACGCTCGCCGGCCATCCGCTCTCGGCGGTGCTCGACGCACTCACCGCCGGCATCCGCGCCAAGGGCTGCAAGCCCCGCGTCGTGCGCCTGCATCACACGGCCGACACCTCGTTCCTGGGGTTGAGCGCCGCGCGCCTCGCCGGGTCGGGCGTCGGCATCGGCATCCAGGCCAAGGGCACGGCGGTCATTCACCAGCGGGACCGCCTGCCGCATCACAATCTGGAACTCTTCTCCAACGCGCCGATCACCAGGCTGGAGCATTATCGCCGCCTGGCCGAGAACGCGGCTTCCTATGCGCTGGGCGAGCACCCCGAGCCTGTCGTGGTGCCGACCAAGGGCGAGGCCATGGGCGCCCGCTTCCATGCCCAGGTGGCGCTCATCTACGCCATCGAAACCGAGTTGACCCGGGATGGCGCGGCGCCGGAAAACGTCGAGATTTCTCTGCTGGAGGCGGCGCAGTGAGCGAGCGCAGGAAACTCGGCACCGCCGACTACCCGCTGGCGGAGAAACGCCCGGACCTGGTGCGCACGCGCAAGGGCCGGCCCCTCGCCGAACTGACCCTGGCGGCGATCGAGGCGGGTGAGGTGGCGCTGGAAGACCTGCGCATCACGCCGCAGGCCCTGCGCCAGCAGGCGGAGATCGCCACCGCCGCCGGCCGCCCGACCCTCGGGCGCAATTTCGACCGCGCCGCCGAGCTCATCGACGTGCCGCAGGACGTCATCCTCAGCATCTACGAATTGCTGCGGCCGGGACGGGCCAAGGGCAAGGCCGATCTGCTCGACGCCGCCAGATTGCTGCGACAGAGCTACAAGGCGGAGAAGATGGCCGCCTTCATCGAGGAAGCGGCCGAGGTCTATGAGCGCCGGGGGCTGTTCGCGAAGAGGTTCTAGAATGCTTGCTTCCCGCGCACCGTCATTGCCGGGCTTGTCCCAGCAATCCATGCGATATCGAAGCCGGCATCAACGCACGATGAATCACCGGGACAAGCCCGGTGATGACGGAGGTTGAGTTTTCTGCTGAAGTGCAGTCACTACGCGATCCACCCTTGAGCACCAATCCCCCATGCGCCGCTACCTCATCATCGCCCCGGAGGGCACCTCGCCTTCCGGCCTGATCGGCGAGACGCTGCTCGAGGCCGGCGCGGCCTATGACACGATCTTTCCGGTCGAAGGCCATGCGACCCACGCGCCCTTCGCCTATCCTGGCGTGCCGCGGGAGCCGGGCGATTATGCCGGCCTCGTCGTGCTCGGCGGGCCGATGAGCGCCAACGACGTCGACGAGCATTCATTCCTGGCCGAGACCATGGCGCTCCTGCGGGCATTCGACGCCGCCGGGCGGCCGGTGCTGGGCATCTGCCTGGGCGCGCAGATGATCGCGCGCGCCTATGGCGGCGAGGTCTACCGCATGGAAAGCTTCGAATCCGGCTTCTACACCATGCGCCTGACGCCGGAGGGCGGGGCCGACCCGCTCTTCGCCGGGCTGGGGCCGGAGATCACCTCGTTCCAGAACCATTTCGAGGCGGTGCGCGGCATTCCCGGCGCCGTGCCCCTGGCGACCGGCGGCGCCTGCCCGATCCAGGCCTATCGCATCGGCGCCAGGGTCTACGCCACCCAATTCCACCCCGAGGTCACCATCGACATCGTCCGCGACTGGGTGCGCAAGTTCGGCCGTGCCTTCACCGATGCCGAACCGCGCCTGCTGACCGACCTCGACCGCCAGTTCCAGGATTCCTTTGCCAGCCACCGGCGGCTCTGCCGGACCCTGGTCAGGGGCTGGATGAAGCTCGCCGAAGCCTGACCTAACCCGTTTCGGCGCCTGTCAAAACCGGGGCGGCAGATGTCAAGAACGGTTGGCCCGCGCCCCATAGGCTCCTAATGGGTGCGGAGCCTCCGGTTCCGCTTGCCCGCGGGCACGTGTTGCGCTGGAATGCCCGCTCAGAAAAAACGTGAGGCATGCCGGGCGCAGATCACCGGGCCTTGACCCGGGCTGTGACCCCAACGACCGGGAGAGGGGCAATGAATAAATTCGGACAATCGCGCCGCAACTTCATGCAGCAATCGACCGCCATGGCCGCGGCCTTCGCCGCCGGCGGGACGCTCGGCATCCGCAGCGCCTTTGCGGATCGCTCCAAGGAACTGAACATCCTGTGCTGGGAAGGCTACAACTCGGCCCAGGTGCTGGACCCGTTCCGTCAGCAGACCGGCGCCACGGTGAAGGCGGAATCGCTCACCAACGACCCCACCATGATCAACCGCCTGCGCGCAGGCGAGATCAACGTCTGGGACCTGATTAACGTCAACAATCCCTGGGCCCGCAAGATCATGTGGCCCGAAAAGCTGATCAAGCCGCTCGACCGGGCCAAGATGGAGCCCTATTTCGAGAAGATGCTGCCGGCCTTCAAGCCGCCCTATCAGTGGTCGCTGGATGACAGCGGCAAGGACCTCATCGGCATGGCCCAGCGCTTCGGGCCCTACAGCTTCGTCGTCAACACCGACAAGATCAGCCGCGCCAGCGCCGAGGACCAGGGCTGGGATCTGTGGAACGACGATGCCAATGCCGGCAAATACGGCGTGCAGGAATCGGACGACTGGAACGTGTTCGATCTCTGCTGCATCTCCGGCTTCGACCCGTTCAAGGAGCACACCGACGAGGAGGTGGCCCGCTACACGGCAACCGCCAAGAAGGTGTTCAAGAACGCCAAGGTGGTCGGCGATCTCGCCACGATGAACCAGCTGCTGGTCTCGGGCGACATCGACTTCTACCTGACCGGTGGCACCTACAGCTGCTCTCCGGCCCGCGCCGACGGCGCCCTCAACATCCGCGCGATCACGCCCAACAAGGGCCCGCTTGCCGGCGGCAAGGGCGGCATCTCGTGGATCGAGATCACCTCGGTGGTCAACAACCCGGACGTCTCGCCGCTCGCCGAGCAGTTCCTGGAATACGTGCAAGACCCGGAGATGTCGCATACCGTCGCCTTCGCCGAGGGCACCTTCAATCCGGTCGCCCAGATGGGCAACCCGGATTGCTTCAAGCTCTTCACCGCGGAAGAACTGGACATCATCCAGTGGGACAGCCTGGAGGAAGAGATGGCGCGCTCGGTCGAATACGATATCGTGCCGGATTACGACCGGTTGCTCGACATCATGACCGCAGCCAAGCGCGAGGTCTCCGGCGGCTGATCGCCGCCAGGTTGAAATAACCAATCGGGGCTCTTTCGTGGCGCAGCGAGCCAGGATCAGCGGAAGAGCCCCGATTCATTCAACTGGGATGCTTTACACCCCACTGGCTCGGTTGCGCAGCTTATGACCACTCGTTCCCCCGTTCTCGAACTCCGCGGGATCACCAAGACCTTTGGCACCTTCACCGCGGTGCACGGCATCGACCTCACGATCGCCGAGGGCGAGTTCTTCACCATCGTCGGCCCGTCGGGCAGCGGCAAGACCACGATGCTGCGCATGCTGGCCGGGCTCGAATCGCCCAGCGCCGGCGACATCCTGCTGCGCGGCCAACGGGTGAACGACCTGCCGGCCAACAAGCGGCCGACCTGCATGGTGTTCCAGTCCCTGGCGCTGTTCCCGCACCGCACGGTCGGGCAGAACATCGAGTTCCCGCTGAAGATCCGCGACGTGCCGGCGGCGGAGCGCAAGGCGCGCGCGCTGCAATTGATGGCGCAGCTGCGCCTGCCGGAGAGCTATTACGGCAAGAACGTCACCAAATGCTCGGGCGGCGAGCGGCAGCGCGTGGCGCTGGCCCGGGCGCTCGCCTACAACCCGGACATCCTGTTCTTCGACGAGCCGCTCTCGGCCATCGACTACAAGCTCCGCAAGACGCTGGAGAAGGAGCTGAAGGACATCCACCGCGAGACTGGAAAGACCTTCGTATACATCACCCACAGCCTCGAGGAGGCGATGGTGATGAGCGACCGCATCGGCGTCATGCGCCTCGGCCACATGGTTCAGGTCGGCACGCCCAACGAGATCTACACCGCGCCCAACAGCAAGTTCGTCTCCGAGTTCATCGGCGATGTGAACATCATGCCGGTGCGGCTGAATGGCGGCCGGCTGGTCTCGGACGAGCTGGGCGCGGAATTCCTGCCGCCCGCGGTCCCCACGGGCTTCAGCAACGGCCACCTGGTGGTGCGGCCGGAATCGCTGCGCGTGCTCGACCGGCGCGACGAGGCGGAGAACGTATTGACCGGCACGCTCTACAACGAATATGCGCTGGGCTCGCGCATCCAGTACCAGGTGCGCGTTGGCGAGCGGGTGTTCATCGCCGAAAGGCTGCGCCAGCAGGCGCTGACCGGGCGGCTGGATACGGAGGTGCTGGTCGGCTGGAACGCGCGCGACAGCATCCTGGTGAGCGACTGATGGCGGATCTCGGCAGACAGCGCGCGCGGCAGGGGCCGCTGAACGCGGTTCCGGTGGCGATCTTCCTGCTGATCGGCTTCGCCGCCCCGCTGCTGGGCGTGATCATCTTCAGCTTCATGCCGGAGCGGACCTTCTCGCTGTGGCAGGCGCCCGGCCTCGGCAATTATGCGACGATCTTCACCGGCACCAGCTATCTCTCGCTGCTGTGGTCGCTCGGCCTCGCCGCGGTCACCGTCTGCCTGCTGGCGGTGATCTGCTACCCGATCGCCTACGGCCTGGCCCGGGTGTTCGGGCGCTGGTCGACCCTGCTGACCCTGCTTTTCACCATCCCGCTTTTCGTCTCCGAGAACGTGCGGCTCTATGGCTGGATCCTGTTCTTCATCAAGAACGGCGTCATGCTCGGCACGTTGAAATCGCTGTTCGGCATCGAGATGGAGAGCTGGCTCTTCACCGAGGGCATGATCGTGCTCGGCATGGTCTATGTCTACCTGCCCTTCATGCTGTTTCCGATGACGCTCGGCGTCAGCATGGTGCCGCAGGAGACGCGCGATGCCGCCTTCGACCTCGGCGCCAGCAAGTGGCAGGTGTTCCGCGAGGTCGACCTGCCGCTCGCCATGCCGGGCATCATGATCGGCTTCCTGCTCTCCTTCGTGCTCGCCGTCGGCGCGCTGGTCGAGGCGAAGGTGCTGGGCGGGCAGCGCGTCATCCCCATCGTGCATGACATCGAGCTTGCCTTCACCTATGCGCAGAACTGGCCGCTCGGGTCGGCGATGGCGGTGCTGCTCATGGTCGTGGTCGCGACCTTCGTGCTGCTGGTGCTGCGACGCTTCGACCTCGACACCATCCTGGGGAGGCGCTGATGAGCCCGGCCGAGCGCGCCCAGCGCTGGCGCTCCGCCCTGCTCTGGGCCTGGGCGCTGGCGGTCGTCGTCTTCATGTACCTGCCGGCGCTCTCGCTGCTGCTCGCATCATCGACCTCCAGCCGCTATTTCATCTTCCCCATCACCAAATGGGGCTTCGACTGGTGGCAGAAGACCTTCAACTCGATCGAGATCCACATCCTGTTCAAGACCTCGGTCTCCATCGCGCTGATCGTCACGGTCATCGCCGTCACCATCGCCTTCTTCGGCGCGCTGGCCTTCGCCCGCTACGAATGGAAAGGCCGCTCGATCTATCAGAAGATCGTGCTGCTGCCGATCTTCTTCCCGCAATCGGTGCTGGGCCTCGCCCTGCTGCTCTGGTTCAACACCATCGGGCTGGAGCTCTCCTGGAAGAGTGCCGTCTTCGCGCATCTGGTCTGGATCGTGCCGGTGGTGACGCTGGTCATCTCGATCCAGGTCTACAGCTTCGACCCCGCTCTGGAGGAGGCCGCCTATGATCTCGGCGCCTCGCGCTGGCAGGTGCTGAAGGAAGTGACCCTGCCGGTGCTGTTCCCCGGCCTGTTCTCCGGCGCGCTGTTCGCGTTCCTGCTGTCCTGGGGCAATTTCCCGCTGTCGCTCTTCACCACCGGGGCCGATACCACCGTGCCGGAATACCTCTATTCCAAGATGGTGGCGGGCTACACGCCGGGCGTGCCGGTGCTGGGCACCGTCTCCACCATGATCGCCGCCGTCTTGTTCCTCGGCGGCTACGGCATCATCGTGCTGCGGCGCCGGGCGCGGAGCTGACGCAAAAGATCATCTGCTGGGGAGGAAATCCATGTTGACGTCATCGCTCACAGGCAAGTCGGTCATCGTCACCGGCGGCAGCAAGGGCATCGGCAAGGGCATCGCCCGGGTGTTCGCCGCCCATGGCGCCAAGGTGCTGATCGCCGCGCGCCACCTGAAGGACGCCGAGGCCTGCGCGGCCGAGCTGGCGAAGGCCGGCGGCACGGTGAGCGCGGTGGCGGCCGACGTGACCAAGCTCGCCGACATGGAGGCGATGGCCAAGACCGCGGTGGAGCGGCACGGCGGGCTCGACGTGCTCTGCGCCAATGCCGGCATCTTCCCCCAGGCCAAGATCGAGGACATGGCGCCCGAGATCTGGGACGAGGTGATGGACACCAATCTGAAGGGCACTTTCCTCTCGGTGAAGGCCTGCGTGCCGCACCTGAAGAAGAGCAAGCAGGGCCGCATTGTGCTCACCTCCTCGATCACCGGGCCGGTCACCGGCTATCCCGGCTGGACCCATTACGGCGCCACCAAGGCCGGCCAGCTCGGCTTCATGCGCACCGCCTGCATCGAGCTCGCCAAGTATGGGATCACCGTCAACGCGGTGCTGCCCGGCAACATCATCACCGAGGGCCTCGCCGGCCTGGGCGAGGAATACCAGCGCAGCATGGCGGCCTCGGTGCCGCTGAAGCACCTCGGCACGGTCGAGGACATCGGCCACGCCGCCGCCTATTTCGCCTCCAAGGAAGCGGGCTACGTGACCGGTCAGACCATCATCGTCGACGGCGGCCAGATCCTACCGGAATCGCTGGAGGCGCTGGCGTCAGCGTAGGACGCTCGCCCCATCCTCCACTCACCGTCATCACCGGGTCGCCACTTTGTGGTGGCCCGGTGATGACGTGGAGATCACGCTTCCACTCCACATTCCTTGCGGCGGCTGGGTGGATCCCGGGGCAAGCCCGGGATGACGCGGTGAGAGAGCATCCTATTTTCCGTCATCCCGGCCGAGCGGAGCGAGCGCCGGGATCCACCCAGCCGCCGCAAGGACCGATGTGAGGGAGGCAGGACGCATACGCGACCCTCCTTCCACGCATTTGCCTTCGTCGCCGTTTGCTGGGAAACTCCGTCCATCCCACTTGCCGGAGCCCGCCATGACCAACGTGACCCAGCTCAAGCCCGCGCGCGATTCCGAGGAATGGCAGCTGCGCGTCGACCTCGCCGCCGCCTTCCGCCTGGCGGTGGAGATGAACTGGCACGAATCGGTCGGCAACCATTTCAGCCTCGCCGTCTCCGCCGACGGCAAGCAATTCCTGATGAACCCGAAATGGCGGCACTTCTCCACCATCCGGGCCAGCGACCTGCAGCTCTTGAACGCCGACGATGACGCAACGATGTCGCGGCCCGACGCGCCGGATTGCTCCGCCTGGGCGATCCATGGCGGCATCCATGCGAGCGTCGCCCATGCGCGCTGCCTGCTGCACCTGCACCCGCCCTATTGCACCGCGCTGGCGGCGCTGGACGATCCGGACTTCAAGCCGATCGACCAGAACACCGCCCGCTTCTACAACCGCATCGCCGTGGACAAGGATTACGGCGGCATCGCCGAGGGCAAGGACGAAGGCCGGCGCCTCGCCCGCATCCTCGGCAACCGGTCGACCATGATGATGGGCAATCACGGCGTGCTGGTCGCCGCCCCGACCGTCGCCGAGGCCTGGGAGCACATGTATTTCCTCGAGCGCGCGGCGCAGACCATGATCCTCGCCTATTCGACGGGCCAGAAGCTCAACGTCATGAGCCCGGAGCTCGCCGAGAAGACCGCGCGCGGCTGGGAGGATTACAGCGACAGCGCCTTCGCCCATTTCGAGCAGCTGAAGCTCCAGCTCGACAAGAAGGATCCGAGCTACAAGGAATAGGCGGCGCGACTGGCTTTCCGTCAGCGGCGAAACTGCCGATGAAGTGCCCCGGCGCTGGTCGTCAGGCCCGGGCGGCGATGGCTTGCACCTTCACCTTGCCCCCGAAGGGCAGCTTAGCCGCCTGATAGATGGTGCGTGCCGGGCGCTGGCCTGCCGGAAAGAGCTCGCCATAGAGGGCGTTGACCTCCTTCACATCGGCGAGGTCGATGAAAGCGAGATCGACATAGACGATGTCGCTGCGCTTGAAGCCGGCTGCTTCGGCGATGCGAAAGACATGCGCAAAGGCCCGTTCCGCCTCCTCTCGGGCGGTGCCGGGCACGTAGACGCCGCCTTCGCCGACCGATAGCTGACCACTGATCCAGCACTGGTTTCCGACGACAACGGCATTACTGATCGGCGAGGGCGATGGTGGCACGCCGTCGACTTCAACAATATAGCGCTTGGTCATGTTGCTTCCCTGGCGTCAAGCGGGTTAGGTGATGGGCCCGACCGAGGTGCCGCGCGCGCCCGCTCCGCCGGAGCTTCAGGTGCGGCGCTTAGCGTGAGATCAATGCCCCGTCTTCACGCGCCGATAGGTGCGCGGCGAGGTGCCGGTCCAGCGGGTGAAGGCGCGGGAGAAGGCGCTGAGCTCGGAATAGCCGAGCAGCAGGGCGATCTCGGTCAGCGGCAACTGGCGCTGCTCCAGATAGAGCTCCGCCAATTGGCGCCGGGTCGTCTCCACGGCGTCCTTGTAGGTGGTGTTGTGCTCGCTCAGTTCCCGCTGCACGGCGCCAGGCGAGATTCGCAGGTCGTGCGCGATCTGCTCCAGCGACGGATAGCCGCCCGGCAGGCGCATGCGGATGGCGGCGCAGATGCGGGCGAAGAGGCCGTCGGAGGGCGAGGTCGGGCCCAGCTTCTCCATGCAGGTCTGCATCACCGTCATCAGCTGCAGGTCGCGCGCCGGCATCGGCCGCTCCAGGATGTCGGAACGGAAGATGAGGGCGTTGGTCGGCTGGCTGAAATAGACCGGCGCGTCGAAGGCGGCCTCGTGGTCCTTCCAGGCTTCGGGCCGGGGATGCTCGAAATGCACCTCCTCCGGCGCCCATTTCGGGCCGCAGCATTCGCGGATCACGTTCAGGAACATGCCGAGCGACAGTTCCGCGTCCTGGCGCCGCGCCACGATCTCCGGTGCGATGATCTGGTATTCCAGGCGCAGCAGGCCGCTTTTCCCCTTCACGCCGCGCAGGAAGGACGAGCCCTGCTGGTAGCAGAAGAGATTGGTGAGGGTTTCGAGCGCGCTGCCGAGCGTCGGCGCCGAGATCGCCGCATAGCCCCAGAGGCCGAGGTCGCGCGGCATGAACTGGTTGCCGAACCACAGGCCGAAATTGTCCTGGCCCGTGCGCCGGGCCGCTTCCTCGAACAGGGTGATGAAGGCGGCGAGCTTCAGCTGCAGGGTCGGCATCCCGGCCATTTCCGGGGCGATGCCGGCATTGCCGAAGATGCTGTCGATGTCGCCATGCAGGCGGTCGATGTGGTCGACGATCCCGGTGGCGGCGGACGCAAGAATGGCCGGCCCGGCGCTGCTCGCCGGGGCGCCGTCCACAGCGACTGCCCCAAGAAACTCGCCCATGCGCGCCCTTTCCGGACGTCCAGCCTTGCCCTGATCCGGGTAATCTTTGCACAGCCCCTCCGGCAGGATCAAGGCGGGTGGATTCCACCGTCCACCTGTCAAGATCGGCCCGCCGCCGGTCAAGCGGCAGGCCCTTGGCGCGCCTAGCCTTCTGACCGGATGATCAGGGTCCGTCGGCCTTTGCGGCACGGCGGGCGGGTGTGTGGATGAGCGGAATGTTGACCCACGAGCAATTGCTGGCGGCCGTCGGCCAGGTGGCCGAGGCGGCCCTGCCGCGCTGGGGTCTGGAGGGCGCCGCCCTCAAGATGATCAACCACTCGGAGAACACCACCTATCTGGTTACGCCAAAGACCGGCGCGCGCCCCGTCATTCTGCGCGTCCACCGCGAGGGCTATCACTCCGTCAACGGCATCCGCAGCGAGCTGGCCTGGATGCGGGCACTGCAATCCGAGGCCGGGGTGCTCACCCCGCAGGCGATCCCGGGCAAGGACGGCGCGGACATCCAGACCGTCAGCCATGCGGCGCTGCCCAACCCGCGCAATTGCGTGCTGTTCGAGCTGATCGACGGGGTGGAGCCGCCGCAGGACAATTTGATCGAGCCCTTCAAGCAGCTGGGCGAGGTGACGGCGCGCACGCACCTGCACTCGATGAGCTGGAAGCGGCCGCCCTATTTCGAGCGCCTCAGCTGGGATTTTGAGCATTCGCTGGGCAAGAATCCGAACTGGGGCTCCTGGGAAGACGGCCCGGACATGTCGCCCGCCGTGCGGCCCCTGCTGCAGCGCCTGGTCGACGCGATGGAGAAGCGGCTGAAGGCCTATGGCCAGGGACGAGAGCGCTACGGCCTGATCCACGCCGATTTCCGCCTCGCCAATCTGCTGATCCACCAGGGCAATACGCGCGTGATCGATTTCGACGATTGCGGGCTCGGCTGGTTCCTCTACGACGCCGGCACCGCGGTCAGTTTCTTCGAGCACAAGCCGGAAGTGCCGGAGCTGATGGAGGCGTGGAAGGAAGGCTATCGCCGCGTTCGTCCGCTGCCGAAGGAAGACGACGACGAAATCTGGACCTTCATCCTGCTGCGGCGAATGCTGCTCTTCGCCTGGATGGGGTCGCATGCCGAGACCGATCTCGCCAAGCAGGAAGGCCCGGCCTATTGCGTCGGCACCTGCGAGATGGCGGAAAAATATCTGAGCCGCTACGGCTGAGGAGAGGCCAGATGGCCGACAAATCCAAGCAGAGCCCCGCAAAGCAGGAATTCATCGAGAAGAGCCTGCATTACTGGAACCCGGGCAAGACCCAGTTCTGGCAGGACGCCGATGTCGACCTCGTCATCGACCGGCGCGAGGGCTACTACCTCTACGACATGGACGGGCGCCGGCTGATCGACGTGCATCTGAACGGCGGCACCTACAATATC
>JAEUKU010000437.1 GCA_016794075.1 Rhodospirillaceae bacterium | reverse complement strand
AATTGCGACGAGGTGGAATTCAAGACGGTTGAGATCTGGATCGGCGAGCAGGATTGAGGAGCGGTGCATTGACGGCGAAGAGCGGAAGCGGTCTGAAATTTGAGCAACGCGGCGCCGGCGTCGAAGTGGCGACCCTGCCGGACCCCGCGCTCGGCGTGGTGCTGAGCGACGCGGCGCTCGCCTTCCTGGTCGAGCTGGAGCGCAAATTCGCACCGGAGCGGTTGCGCCTGCTGGAGGCGCGGCGCGCGCGGCAGAAGCGGCTCGATGCCGGCGATAAGCCGGATTTCCTGCCTGAGACCGCCGCGATCCGCGCCGGCGACTGGAAGGTGGCGCCGCTGCCCAAGGACCTGCTCGACCGCCGCATCGAGATCACCGGGCCGGTCGATCGCAAGATGGTGATCAACGCGCTCAATTCGGGTGCGTCCTGCTACATGGCCGATTTCGAGGATTCGACCGCGCCCAGTTGGGCGAACCAGCTCGACGGCCAGCGCAACCTGATCGATGCCGTGCGCCGTACCATCGCCTACGACGATCCGACCAGCGGCAAGTCCTACAGGCTTAACGACAAGACTTCCGTGCTCATGGTCCGCCCGCGCGGCTGGCATCTGCCGGAGCATCACATCCGCATCGACGGCCGCTCCATGTCCGGCAGCCTGATGGATTTCGGGCTCTACGTCTTTCACAACGCGAAGGAACTGACGGCGCGCGGCAGCGGCCCCTATTTCTATCTGCCGAAGCTGGAATCGCATCTCGAGGCGCGGCTGTGGAACGACGTGTTCCTGTTCGCCCAGGAGAAGCTCGGTGTGCCTAAGGGCACGATCAAGGCGACGGTGCTGGTCGAGACCATCCTCGCCGCCTTCGAGATGGACGAGATCCTCTACGAGCTGCGCGAGCATTCGGCCGGCCTCAATTGCGGCCGCTGGGACTACATCTTCTCCTTCATCAAGAAGTTCGCGCGCGATCCCGCGGCGGTGATGCCGGACCGCGCCAGCGTCACCATGACGGCGCATTTCCTGCGCTCCTATTCGCTGCTGGTGATCAAGACCTGCCACCGGCGCGGCGCGCACGCGATGGGCGGCATGGCGGCGCAGATCCCGATCAAGAATGACCCGGCGGCGAATGACGCGGCGCTGGCCAAGGTCCGCGCCGACAAGGAGCGCGAGGCCGGTGACGGCCATGACGGCACCTGGGTGGCGCATCCGGCCCTGGTGCCGGTCGCCAAGGAGATCTTCGACCGGCTGATGAAGGAGCCGAACCAGATCGCCCGTCAGCGCCAGGACGTGCATGTGACGGCGGCCGACCTGCTCGCCGTGCCGAAGGGGGAGATCACCGAGAACGGCCTCGCCATGAACATCTCGGTCGGCATCGCCTATCTCGAGGCCTGGCTGCGCGGCACGGGCTGCGTGCCGCTCAACAACCTGATGGAGGACGCCGCGACGGCGGAGATCTCCCGCGCCCAGGTCTGGCAATGGCTGCGCCACGGCGCCAGGCTCAGCGACGGCCGCGCGGTCGACCGCCGGCTGTGCGAGGCGATGATCGCCGAGGCGCTCGCCAAGCAACGCGCAGGCATGGGCGATGCGGCCTTCGGCCGCAGCAGGTTCGCGGAGGCTGCCGCATTGTTCGCGGAACTGATCTTCGCCGAAGATTTTCCGGAATTCCTCACCCTGCCGGCCTATGAGCGGATCTTAGGGTAATCGTGCTCGTTTCGCGGTGGAATTGGGGCGGTTGCCATCATACTCTTCGTCATTGCCGGGCTTGACCCGGCAATCCAAATTTGGATCCCCGGATCACGCCCGGGGATGACGTTCAAGAGGGCCGCATGTCCCTGACCAATGACTTTCTCACCGGCAAGATCGGCTCCGGCTTCGACGCCGCCACCCTGCGCGAGGCGCTGGAGGCGCTGGACCAGGAGCTGATCGATCCGCTGACCAAGGGCATTCCCCCCGCCGCCGAGGCGCTGGAACTCGGCGCCATCGGGGCGCAGAACTGGAACCTGCTGGAAGGCGATCTGCCAGCGCCGGTGGCGGTGCTCAGGAAATCCGCCCTCGATCACAACGGCCGCTGGATGCGCAAGCTGCTCGACCGCTTCGGCCTGCATCTGGCGCCGCACGCCAAGACGACGATGACGCCGCATCTCTGGGCGCAGCAGGCGGCGCAGGGCAGCTGGGGCCTCACCGTCGCCACCGTGCAACAGGCGGAGGTTGCCGCCGCTTTCGGCTGCCGCAACCTGCTGATCGCCAACCAGGTCACCGGCCGGGTGCAGGTGCGCGGCATCGTCGAACTGGCGCGCCAGCGCGCCGATCTCAACCTCTACGTCTTCGTCGATTCGCTCGAAGGGTTGAAGGCGCTGTCCGACGACGTCGCCGCCTGCAAGACCGAACAGCCGGTCAACGTGCTGCTGGAGATCGGCTTCGAGGGCGGAAGGACCGGCTGCCGCACCCTGGCCGAGGTCGAGAAGCTGCTGGATGCGCTGCCCAGCCACCAGGCGCGGCTGCGCCTCGCCGGCATCGCCGGCTATGAGGGCATGATCGCGACCGCCGAGGGGCGCGAGGACGGCGCCGCGGTCGAGGCCTATTTCGACCGCTTTACCGTGGCGGCACAGCTGGCCGACCGGCGCAACGCCTTCGGCACCGCGGAGGTGATCCTGACCGCCGGCGGCAGCGCCTATTACGACATCGTCGGCCGCCGGCTGGCCAAGATCGAGCTGCGCCTGCCGGTAGTGAAGGTCCTGCGCAGCGGCTGCTACATCACTCATGATTGCGGCACCTATGTCGAGCACCACGCCGACATGACGGCGCGCGACCCGGTGCTGGTGCAGGAATTGGGCGCGCTGGAGCCGGCGTTGTTCGTCTGCGCCCTGGTGCAATCGGTGCCGGAGCCGGGGCTGGCGCTGGTGACCATGGGCAAGCGCGATGTCGGCTTCGACCTGCATTTGCCGCAGCCGGTCTGGCGCTACCGCGCGCATGCGACGCCGCAGCCGCAGGCGGCGCCGGAGGATTGGCGCATCACCAGACTCAACGACCAGCACGCCTATCTGAAGACGCAACCGGATGCGGATGTGAAGGTCGGCGATCTGCTGATCTGCGGCATCTCGCATCCCTGCACGACGTTCGACCGCTGGCGCCTCATCCACGTGGTGGATGATCGCTGGACGTCGCTTGGCGCGGTGGCGACGTTCTTCTGATCGTCGCGTCACATAACCCACCACGGTCATCCCGGTGCTTGGCCCTGGGATTCACGCGTTTCGACAAGGCAAAGCGCAGTTCATGGCAAGAACACTCGCGGATGGTCGGGCCAAGATCGACCATGACGAGTTCAGTTTCCGGAACGCCGTAGCTTGCGCTCCGCCCACCAATCCTGCGCCTGCAGCTTCCAGTAGATGAGCTGCGCGGCCACCGGGCCGAACGGGCCGCCGTTCCAGTCAAGCCCGAAAGGCGCAAACAGACGATAGCGATCGTCGCCCTCGGAAATGGCGGCGGCGATCAGGCGGCCGCCGAGAGCCGTGGTGTTGAGGCCGTGGCCGCCGAAGGCGGTGCAATGCCAGAGCCCGTCCTCGCTGCGGCCGATCTGCGGCATGTAGTGCCGGGCATAGGACATCAGGCCCGACCAGGCCGTCTCGATCTTCACGGTCGCAAGCTGCGGGTAGACCTCGCGCATGTCGCGGTGCAGCAGCGCGGCGAGGTCGGCGGGATCGCGGGTGCGCGCGGTGATGCGCCCGCCCCAGAGCAGCCGGCCGTCGCTGAGCCGCCGGTAATAGTCGCCGGCGCGGCGATCGTCGCTGATGCACATCGGCGTGGCGATGGCCTGGTCGAGCAGGTCCGCGCAAGGCTCCGTCGCCATCGCATAGGTGGCGATGGGCAACATGGCGCGGCGCAGGCGCGGCAGCAATCGGCCGGTATAGCCGCCGGTGCAAAGGACGACGTTGCGGGCGCTGACCCGGCCGCGCGGCGTCATCAGGCGATAGGCGGCGCCGACCTTGTGCAGAGCCAGGGCCGGGCAGTTCTCATAAATACCGCCGCCGCGTTCCGCGATCTCGCGCGCCAGGCCGAGCGCATAGTCGAGCGGCTGCATGGCGAAGGCGAGCGGCTCGACGATGGACTCGAAATAGACTTCGCTCTTCAGCAGGGCGCGCGTCTCCGGCGTCGCTAGAACCTGCAGCGCGGTGCCGAAGGCCGCCATCTTGTCGCGATATTGTTCGAGCTCCGCCCGCGCCGGCACCCGGCGCGCGGAGATGTGACCCATGCGCCCTGGATCGACCGGGTTGCCCTGCCGGGCCAGGGTGTCGCGCACATAGAGCACGGCCTCGCGCGACAGGGCGTAGAGCTCGCGTGCACTCTCCTGGCCCGCCCGCGCCGCGATGCCGTCGAGGCCGATGGCGAAGCCGGGCGCGCAGAAGCCGCCATTGCGGCCCGAGGCGCCCCAGCCAATGCGCCGACCCTCGATCAGCGCCACCGAGCGGCCGCGCTGCGCCAGTTCCAGCGCGACGGTGAGGCCGGCGAGCCCGCCGCCGACCACGGCCGTCTCCACCGACAAGGGGCCGGTCAGAAAAGGGCGCGTCGAGGTGTCGGCGCGGGTGCGCGCGTAGTGGCAGTCGATATAGTCGCTCATGATTGCGCGCCG
>JAEUKU010000419.1 GCA_016794075.1 Rhodospirillaceae bacterium | reverse complement strand
AGCGCGCCGCCGGCTTCGCGCGTCACCCGCACCCACAGCCCCTCCTGCGCGCCATGATGCACGGCGTTCTCCACGACGTTGCGGATCGCCTCGCGAAGTGAGACTGCGTCGCCTTGGACGAGCACCGGCTCGGCGCCGATCTCCTGGCGCACCGCGATGTCGCGGCCGAGCGACACGGGGACCGCATCCGCCACCGCCTGGCGCGCGATGGCGGCGAGATCGACCTGGTCGGCCGGCAGCGCCTGGGCGCGGTGGCTGACCATGGCGTGGCTCAGCAGCTGGTTGGTGAGGCGCCCAAGCTCCGCCGTGCGCTCGCGCACCCGCGCGATATAGCCCTTCTGCGCCGCCGGGCGGTCCTCGTTGGCGAGCAGCTCGACCTGCGCCGCCAGCGCGGTCAGCGGCGTGCGCAGCTGGTGCGCGGAATCGGCGATGTAGCGCTGCATCACGTCGAAGCGGTCGGAGAGGCGCTGCATGAAGCGGTTGATGACGTCGACCAGTTCGGCGATCTCCGCCGGGGCGTCGACATCGAGCGGCGTCAGGTTGTTGGGATCGCGCCCGATCAGCGCCGCCTCGACCTCGTGCAGGGGCCGCAGGGCGCGGCGCACCGCCAGCAGGATGCCGATGAGGGCGATGACGCTCATCGCCGCGACCAGGATGATCGCCTTGCCGGTCAGGTCGCGGCTCAACGCGTTGCGCGCCTCGCGCGTCTGGCCGACCGTGGTCACCACCCAGCCGTTGATGCCGGATTCGGAGACGTAGCGCTTGACCGAGGCGACGCGGATCGCCGCGCCCTTGAATACCGCGTCGCCTACGATCGGAGCCTCGCTCTCCCCGCTCGCTGCGGCGGGCAGGGGGAGGTCGTCATAGCCGGTCACCGCCGCGCCGTCGGGCCCGTCGACGCGGTAATAGACGCGGTCGCTGCGCGAAATCGACAGCGTCTCCAGCGCCGAGAGCGGCACGTCGACGGAGAGCTGCCCGGCATCGGCGGAGACGGTCTCGCTGATCTGCCGCGCGGCGCCGATCAACAGCCGGTCGTAGGAATCGTCCGCCGCCGTCTGCGCGTAATTATAGGCGGCGAAGCCGAGTGCGGCGGAACCGAGGGTGAGCGCGATCGAGAGGGACCCGATCAGGCGCCATTGCAGCGAGGGGCGGCGGTCACGCACCGGCGCCATCCGCCGCGCTGATCTGGTAGCCCTGGCCGCGCAGGGTGCGGATCTCCGCCTGGGCGCCCTGCAGCTTGCGCCGCAGCCGCGCGACATAGAGCTCGATGGCGTTGGGTCCCGCCTCGCTGTCGAAGGAGAACAGCTGCTCATGCAGCTCCGCCTTGCTGAACACGCGGCGCGGATGCGACATCAGCACTTCGAGCAGCGCGATCTCGCGCCGCGTCAGATCGACCGGTGCGCCGGCGGCAGTGACGCTGCGCGCCACCTGGTCCAGCGTGACGTCGCCGACCTCGAGGCGGCTGACATTGGCGCCCTGGCCGCGGCGGAGAAGTGCACGGGCCCGCGCCTCGAACTCGCGGAAATCGAACGGCTTCACCAGGTAGTCGTCGGCGCCGCGGTCGAGCGCGCCGACCCGGTCGTCGACCTGGCTGCGCGCGGTCAGCACCAGGACCGGCGCCGCGATGCGGCGGGTGCGGATCGTGTTCAGCACCTGGAACCCGTCGATGTCGGGCAGCATGATGTCGAGCACCACCAGCCCATATTCCTGCACCGCCAGCGCGTCCTCGGCGCCGCGGCCGGTCGCCTGCCAGTCCACGGCATGGCCCATGCGCTCCAGGCTGGCGACGATGGCCTCGCCGACATCCCTGGTATCCTCGACGACGAGAATGCGCATGTTCCGTTCGCGACAGCTTGGTGACAGCTTCCCAGTCTATAAACAGGTCAACCCCCTGCCAAGTGCGGGGGTAACGGCCGCGCCAAGACGGCTGCCAACGCATCTCACCTGGGAGTAACCTCATGAACAGACGCAATCTCATCACCACCACGCTCGCCCTCGCTCTGCTCGGAAGCGGCGCCGCTTTCGAGCCGGCCTTCGCGGTGGACGATCTCCGCATCATCGCCCCGGCGGCGCCGGGCGGCGGCTGGGATCAGACCGCCCGCGCGCTGGAGGAAGTGATCAATGCCGGTGGCCTCGCCAAGACCGTGACGGTCGAGAACGTGCCCGGCGCCGGCGGCACCGTCGGCCTGGCGCAGCTGGTCGACAAGGAAAAGGGCAACGGCAATGTCCTGATGGTCAACGGCCTGGTCATGGTCGGCGCCATCATCACCAACAAATCGCCGGCGACGCTTGAGCAGGTGACGCCGATCGCGCGCCTGACCGGCGAATACGAAGTCATCGTCGTGCCAGCCGATTCCGAGCTGAAGACGCTCGCCGACCTCACCGCCAAGCTGAAGGCCGATCCCGGCTCCGTCTCCTGGGGCGGCGGCTCGGCCGGCGGCACCGACCATATCCTGGCGGGTTTGATCGCCAAGGCGGCCGGCGCCGACGTGACCAAGCTCAATTACGTGCCCTTCTCGGGCGGCGGCGAAGCGCTGGCGGCGATCCTCGGCGGCCATGTGACCGCGGGCATCAGCGGCTACAGCGAATGGGCCGGACAGATCCAGTCGGGCGAGCTGCGCGCGCTCGGCATCTCGGCCCCGGCGCGGGTCGAGGGCATCGACGTGCCCACGCTGCAGGAGCAGGGCATCGGCGTCGAGCTCGCCAACTGGCGCGCGGTGGTGGCGCCTCCGGGTCTCGACGACGCGGCCAAGGCCGACCTCTTGAAGGTCGTCGACGCCGCGGTGAAGAGCGACGCCTGGAAGGCCAAGCTCGCCGAGAAGAAGTGGACCGATCTCTACATGGCGGGTGATGAGTTCACCCAGCTGGTCGCGGCGGAGAATGCCCGCGTGACCGAGATCCTGAAGACGGTTGGCCTGGCGCAGTAGCTCCGGGTAGAGTCTCGCCATGCGCGAGACCAGCCAAAGACCCGCGACGTCCAAGGCCGGCTATTTCGTCGGCCTTGGACTGATCGCCCTTGCGGCGGTGATCGTCTATGACGCCGCCAACATGCAGCTGCCGCCGAACTACGCGGCCTACGGCCCGCAGATCTTCCCCTATCTGTCGAGTGCGGCCCTGGTCGCGGCCGGCCTGTTCTTCCTGTGGCAGACGGCGGCGGGGCGGCCCAGCGCCATGCGCGAGGATACCGACCGCCCCGAGTGGAAGGGCGTCATCGCCATCTCCGCCGGCCTGCTGGCACAGGTTTTCTTGATCGAGCCCCTCGGTTTCGTGATCTCGGCCGCGCTGCTGTTCTTCTGCGTCGCCTGGGGCTTCAACAGCCGCCGCCACGGCCGCGACGCGATCGTGGCGATCCTGCTCTCGCTCGCCACCTATCTCGTCTTCACCAAGCTGCTCAATCTGCAGCTGCCGCCCGGCCTGTTGAAAGGCGTGATCTGAGATGGACGCGCTCGATTCCCTGCTGGCCGGCTTCGTCACCGCGCTGACGCTCACCAATCTCATGTGGTCGCTGGTCGGCGTCACCCTCGGCACGCTGATCGGCATCCTGCCCGGCATCGGCCCCGCGCTGACCATCGCGCTGCTGTTGCCGGTGACAGCGAAGCTGGACGCGACCGGCGCCTTCATCATGTTCGCCGGGCTCTATTACGGCGCCATGTACGGCTCCTCAACCACCTCGATCCTGCTCAACACGCCGGGCGAGACGGGGTCGATCATCACCGCGCTCGAAGGCAACAAGATGGCGCGCCGGGGCCGCGGCGCGGCCGCGCTCGCCACCGCCGCCATCGGGTCCTTCATCGCCGGCACCATCGGCACCGTGCTGCTCACGTTCCTGGCCCCGGTCTTCGTCAAGCTCGCCTTGCGCTTCGGCCCGGCCGAGTATTTCGCGCTCATGGTCTTCGCCTTCACCGCCGCCTCGGCGCTGCTCGGCAGCTCGATGGCGCGGGGCGTCGCCAGCCTCATCCTCGGCCTCGTCATCGGCCTCGTCGGCATCGACGTGCTCACCGGGCAGACGCGGCTTTCCTTCGGCGTGCCGGCGCTGCTCGACGGCATCGACATCGTCGTCGTCGCCGTCGGCCTCTTCGCGGTGGGCGAGGCGCTGCACATCGCCTCGCGCCCCGATCTGCGCGATACCGAGATCAGCGCGGTCAAAGGATCGCTGTGGATGACGCGCGAGGATTGGCGCCGCTCGTGGAAGCCCTGGCTGCGCGGCACCGGGCTCGGTTTTCCCTTCGGCGTGCTGCCTGCCGGCGGCACCGAGATCCCGACCTTCCTCTCCTATTTCCTCGAGAAGAAGCTGTCGAAACGGCCGGAGGAGTTCGGCCAGGGCGCGATCGAGGGCGTCGCGGGGCCGGAAGCAGCGAACAACGCCGCTGTCGCCGGCGTGCTGGTGCCGCTGCTGACCCTCGGCCTGCCGACCTCGGCGACGGCGGCGATCCTGCTGGTCGCCTTCCAGCAATATGGCCTGCAGCCGGGTCCGTTGCTCTTCACCGGATCCAGCTCGCTGGTCTGGGGCCTGATCGCGTCGCTCTATATCGGCAACGTGATGCTGCTGGTGCTGAACCTGCCGCTGGTCGGATTGTGGGTCCGCCTGCTGGCGATTCCCGGTCCGCTGCTCTACGGCGGCATCCTGGTGTTCTCCACCGTCGGCGTCTACAGCCTGAACCGTTCCACCGTCGATCTGCTGCTGCTCTACCTGCTCGGCCTGCTCGGCTTCGTGATGCGGCGCTACGACTTTCCGATCGCGCCCTGCGTCATCGGGCTGATCCTGGGCCCGATGATGGAGCAGCAGTTCCGCCGCGCCCTGCAGATCAGCCAGGGCGATTGGTCGGTCTTCATCACCCACCCGTTGTCGCTCGCGTTCCTCGTTCTGGCCGTGCTGGTGTTCCTGACCCCCTTCGTGCTGCGGATGCTGGAGAGGCGGCTGGCCGCGCGCGCGGCCAGCGACGTGCCGCGTTAACCGAACTTGTCACAGCGCGGGACGTTCTAATTGGCCTGCCGCTCGGGTAGAGTGCCGCCCCAGGAAGATCGCGACATGCGATCGTGTGGAGGGGGATTCACCATGTCCATGACGCAACGTCTGGGCGCCGAGTTCTTCGGCACCTTCTGGCTCGTTCTCGGCGGCTGCGGCAGCGCCGTTCTGGCGGCGGCCTTTCCCGATGTCGGCATCGGGTTCACCGGTGTCGCGCTCGCCTTCGGCCTGACCGTGGTCACGATGGCCTATGGCGTCGGCCATATCTCGGGCGCGCATTTCAACCCGGCGGTGACTTTTGGCCTGTGGGCCGGCGGCCGCTTCCCGGCCAGGGAGATCGCGCCCTATTGGGCCGCGCAGGTGGCGGGCGCCATCGTCGCGGCCGGCGTGCTCTACGTGATCGCCTCGGGCAAGATGGGCTTCGACGTTTCCGCCGGCTTCGCCTCCAACGGCTATGCCGAGCATTCGCCGGGCCAGTATTCGCTGATCGCCGCGCTCGTCTGCGAAGTGGTGATGACCTTCTTCTTCCTGCTGGTCATCCTGGGCTCGACCGACAAGCGCGCACCCGCCGGCTTCGCGCCCTTGGCCATCGGCCTGGCGCTGGCGCTGATCCACCTCATCAGCATTCCGGTCACCAACACCTCGGTCAACCCGGCGCGCAGCACCGGGCCGGCGCTCTTCGTCGGCGGCTGGGCCATCGCGCAGCTCTGGCTGTTCTGGCTGGCGCCACTGGCGGGTGCTGCGATCGGTGGCTTCGTCTATCGCTGGCTGGGCGCCAACGGGAAGTAGAACGTCAGGGGGCGGTGGCGCTCGCCGCCTCCGCCGGTTCCCGCAGCGGCTTATACTCGATCGCGCAGTTCTTCGCGCGGCCGGCCTCCTGCAGGGCTTCGTATTCGCCCTTGAGCCTGGCGTATTCCTCCGCCTCGTCGGCATCGCCGATGGCGAACAGCGCCGCCGGCCAGAACAGCAGCATGCCGACGCCGACCAAAGCGGCGTCGCCGGCGGCATCGCGATCGATGGCCTTGCGCATCTCGGTGCCGCGGGCGAGCGCGCCGGCGAGTTCCGCCTCGATCTGCTCGCAGCTGCGATCCTTGTAGGTTTCAGGCGAGACCGCGACCGCCTCGATCTCGCGCGGCGGTGTGGCGCAGCCGACCGCCAGGGCGGCTGCCAGCGACAGCAGGACGATTTTTCGCACGGAGCCCTAACAGACACGAAGCGCTTCGGCCCCCCTGTGGACGCGTTTGCGCCCACATCCCCAGGTTGCTGGGCCGGATGGTTCCACGCCGCCCCGGAGGAGGCAAGGAAAATAAGCGGAGGCGCGGCAGCCCCTTTCGGAGCGGGTCCCGCCGATTGGAAACCCCCGCGCAACGGAATTCCTGGGCAGGCTGTGGCGCAAATATAGGGACTTCTCCCGATGCGGTGGCACTGCTCCGCCGATAGCGTCGCGCCGTCTTCATTTCAAGCGGAGCGATGGAATCATGTCACATTCGTCCAGCAGCGATATGTCCCCCGAAATCGTCTCGCGGCGCGGCTTCCTAAGCGGTGCGCGTGATCGGCGCGAAGTCCTGCTCGGCGGCGGCGCGGCGTTGGCGGGGCTCGCGCTCCTGCAGGGCTGCGGCAGCGCGCAGGCCGCGTTCCCGACGCGGCCCGGCGAGCGGGTGCTGCCCTGGGCCGACCAGCCCGGCGAGAACCCGATCCCGCAAGTTGTCGCCAACCAGCTGCGCTGGGAGGATCTCGAATCCGTGGTGACGCCGGCCAGCCGGTTCTTCAGCGTCGCCCACTACAACCGGCCGGAGATCGACGCCGATTCCTGGCGCCTGGAGGTGACCGGCCTGGTGGAGCGACCCTTGACGCTGACGCTCGCCGACATTCGCAAGCGTCCGCGCCGGGAAATCGACTTCACACTGGAATGCTCCGGCAATCACGGCTTCCAGTGGTTCCAGGGCGGCATCGGCACGGCGCGCTGGGCCGGGATTTCACTCGCAAGTCTGCTGACCGAGGCCGGACCGCGCCCCGAGGCCATCGAGGTCGCCTTCTATGGCGCCGATGCGGGCGAGGAGACGGTGCGCGAGATCAAGATGCAACAGAATTTCGCCCGCGCCATGTCGCTCGCCGATGCCAGGGACCCCGCCAACCTGCTCTGCACCGAGATGAACGGCGCGCCGCTGCCGCCGGCCAACGGCTTTCCTTTGCGCCTGATCGCGCCCGGCTGGTACGGCATTGCCAACGTCAAATGGCTGACCCGGATCGAGCTGCGCGACCGCCGGCTGATGAACCGCTTCATGGCGCGCGACTACGTCACCATCCGCGAGGAGCAGGGCGACGGCGGGACCGTCTGGAGCGAGAGTTCGGTCGGCCGCGCGCGGCTGAAATCCGCGCCGGCCAAGGTGACGGTGGCAAATGGCAGCTACCGCATCGTCGGCGCCGCCTGGGGCGCTGCGATCAAGGACGTGGAAGTGCGCATCGATGACGGCTCCTGGCGCAAGGCTCAGTTCGAAGGCGGCGCCGATGCCTCGCCCTATGTCTGGCGCATCTGGACCATGGACTGGCCCGACGCGACGCCGGGCGAGCACAATGTCACCTCGCGCGCCATCGCCGCAACGGGAGAGGTGCAGCCGGCGATGGACGATCCGCTGATCGCCGGCAAGCACACCTATTGGGAAAGCAACGGCCAGGTGACGCGGCGCGTCCGCATCGTCTGAGCTACTTCGCCGGTGCCGGCCGCTTCTTCACGCTGATCAGCAGCACGCCGCTCATCACCAGGGCGGCGCCGGCGATCTGTTCCCAGCCGATCGGCTCGCCGAGGAATTGCCAGGCGAGCAGGATGGTGGCGATGGGCCCCACCGCGGCGATGATGGCGACCTTGGGCGCGCCGATCATCTGGATCGCCTGGGCGGTCATGATGACGGGCAGCACGGTGGCGACGATCGCCATGGCGAGGCTGTAGCCGTAGACCTGCCAGGGCAGGTCGAGCGCGGAAATGGGGCGGGTGATGGCGAATTGCAGCAGGCAGCAGATCGCCGCCACCACCGTCGCATAGGCACCGAAGCGCAGCGCGCCGATGCGTCCCACCATCTGGCCGCTGCCGACGATGTAGATCGCATAGGTGATGGTGCAGGCGAAGACGAAGCCGCCGCCGATCAGCGTCGCCGTCATATCGCCGGTATGCTCCAGGTCCTTGGCGAAGGAAATGGCGATGCCGACATAGGACAGGACCAGGGCGCCTATCCCGCGCGCGCCGATCGGCGTCTTGAGGAACGCCCAGGAGATCAGCGCCACGACGGTGGGATAGAGGAAGAGGATCAGCCGCTCGAGCGAGGCGGTGATGTATTGCAGCCCCAGGAAATCGAGCAGGCTGGAGAGGTAGTAGCCGAGGAAGCCCAGCATCAGGATCCCCTTCCAGTCGGCGCGGGTCAGCGGCCGGGCGCCGCCGCGGGTCGAGAGCCAGCCGGCGACGAGCAGGAAGGGCAGCGCCATGATCATGCGCAGCGCCAGGGCCGAGATGGCGTCGGCGCCGTGGACATAGGTCAGCTTGACGAAGATCGCCTTGGTGGAAAAGAACACGGCGGCGAGGAAGGCGACGATCGCGCCGGTGGAGATCCACATTGCGGGGCTGGCTTCGGGGCGACGTTACGGAATGCGCCCGGCATTCCTGCCGGGTGCGCCGGCATCATGCTATCCCTGCGGCGGCGCGTCGAGGCGCCGCGTTCGCATATCTGCCATGTGGCGCCCCTGGCGGCGCGCCGTTTCCAGGTTGCCGCCCCGGAAGGGCGGGAACCTACCCGACCGCGGTCAGCCGCTCCGGGCTCGGCATCTCCGCGCCCCACATCTTCTCCAGGGCGTAGAACGTCCGAACTTCGGGGCGGAACAGATGCACCACCACGTCGCCGCCGTCGAGCAGCACCCAATCGCCCTGGGCCTGGCCCTCGATCGAGATCCGCTTGACCCCGGCCTTGGTCAGCTTCTGGTCCAGGTGCGAGGCCATGGCCGCCAATTGCCGGGAATTGCGCCCGGTGGCGATCACCATGTAATCGGCGATGGTGGATTTGCCTCGAAGGTCGATGGCGACGATGTTTTCCGCCTTATCGTCGTCCAGGGATGTCTCCACGATCTTCAGAAGATCGGGGGTCTTGTCCGCAGCCGGCTTGGCGGCCGCCTTACGCGTGCGAGGAATGGGAGCAACCTCCTTACCCGGCGGCATCGGCAAGACCGCCGGCCTGTTAAGCCGAAACACCCGATTTGGACTTGCGCGCTCGCTTGCGGGCCTGCTCGGCGCGAATCTGGGTCGCCGAGATCGGGTTCAGCCGATGATGCACGAACACCCAAGCAGGTGTCCGGGTTGCCGCGAGCGTCTTGAGCGCCGCCTCTCGGCGCCGTGCCCGCCGGAAACGCCGGGCCGCCAAGGCCGTCAATGCTTTCATAGTATAGGAAGGACGGTCGAAAACCGCAATTGGCGTGAGATGAAAGATTTTGGTCCAGTCCCGCCAGGAGGAGATCTGGGCCAGGTTGTCCGCCCCCATCAGCCAGACGAAGCGGCAGGACGGAAAACGCGTGACCAGGGCTTTCAGCGTATCGGCGGTGAAGCGCGTGCCGAGGCGGGATTCGAGGTCGGTGACGCGGATTCTTGGGTGTTTCGCCATCGCCCGGGCGCTCGCCATCCGCTCGGCGAAGGGGGCCATGCCGGCCTCCGGCTTTAACGGATTTTGCGGCGAAACCAGCCACCAGATTTCGTCCAGGCCAAGATATTTCAGCGCCGCCAGGCTGATGTCGAGATGCCCCTGATGCGCCGGGTTGAACGACCCGCCCAGCAACCCGATGCGCCGCGCTGCCCCCATCGGTTTGCGTCAGGACCGTTTCAAGGCGTCACGGCGAGGGCGGCGCGCGTCCTAGCCGCTTCTCGACGCGGCACCCCGGCCTTGCGCCGGGGTCCATTTTTCCGCCGCTGGTGCGACTGCGGAATGGATCCCGGCGCAAGGCCGGGATGACGAACGAGTTGGAGGTCGGCGTGCCGCATTATGGCCGCACCTGGCCGGCGCCGCGGACTTGATACTTGTAGCTGGTGAGCTGCTCGCATCCGACGGGCCCGCGGGCATGCAGCTTGCCGGTGGAGATGCCGATCTCCGCGCCCATGCCGAATTCCCCGCCATCGGCGAATTGAGTCGAGGCGTTCCACAGCACGATGCCGGCATCCACTTCGCTCAGGAAGCGCTCGGCGGTCGTCGTATTCTCGGTGACGATGGCTTCGGTGTGCTTCGAGCCGTGGGCGCGGATGTGCGCGATGGCGCCGGCGATTCCGTCGACGACGCGGGCGGCGATGATGGCGTCGAGGAACTCGGTGTCCCAGTCGGCAGGCGCGGCCGGCTTCACGCGGTTGTCGGCGGCCTGGAACAAGGCATCGCCGCGGATCTCGCAGCCGGCCTTGGCGAGATCGTCGATGATCACCGGCAGCAGGCTCTTGGCGCGTTCATCCACCAACACCGTCTCGGTGGCGCCGCAAACGCCGGTGCGGCGCATCTTGGCGTTGACCAGGATGGCCCGTGCCTTCTCCGGGTCGGCGTCGCCGTCGATATAGGTGTGGCAATTGCCTTCCAGATGCATCAGCACCGGAATGCGGCTCTCCGCCGCCACGCGCTCGATCAGGCCCTTGCCGCCGCGGGGCACGATCACGTCGATGACGTCGTTCATGGTGAGCAGGATGCCCACGGCTGCGCGGTCGCTGGTCGGCACCGCCTGGATCGTCTCGGCCGGCAGGCCGGCGCGGCGCAAGCCTGCCTGCAGCGCGTCGATGATGGCGGCGGAGGAGCGCGCGCTTTCCGACCCGCCGCGCAGGATCGCCGCGTTGCCGGCCTTCAGGCACAGGCCGCCGGCATCGGCCGTCACGTTCGGGCGGCTCTCATAGATGATGCCGATGACGCCGAGCGGCACGGAGACGCGCGCGATCTGCAAGCCGTTGGGCCGCGTCCATTCGGCGAGGGTCCTGCCCACCGGATCCGGCAGATCGGCGATCTCCTCCAGCCCCTTGGCCATCGCCTCGACGCGCTTCTCGTCCAGCATCAGGCGATCGAGCATGGCGGCGCCGAGGCCCTTGGCCTTCGCCTCCGCCAGGTCGTCGGCATTGGCCTCGAGGATCGTGCGCTTGCTGGCGCGGAGCGCCGCGGCCATGTCGCGCAGCGCATGGTCCTTCGCCGCGGAATCGACCAGGGCCAGCTTGTCGGCGGCCTCGCGCGCCGCGCGGCCGAGGGCGCGCATGGCGGCATGCAGATCGGAGCTCTGGGTGGTCGCCTTCACCACGTTCATGACAGCACCAGGTCGTCGCGATGGATCATCTCATCACGGCCGCGATAGCCGAGCAAGTCGGCGATTTCGCGGCTCTTGTGCCCCATGATGTGCCTGGCGTCGCGGGCGGAATAGGCGGAGAGGCCGCGCGCCACCTCGTTGCCTGCCGCATCGGTGACGATGACGGCATCGCCGCGCTCGAACTTGCCCTCGACCTTGACCACGCCGGCGGGCAGCAGCGACCGCCCGGATTTGAGCGCGGTGAGGGCGCCGGCATCGACGGTGATCCTGCCGGCGGGCTTCAGCGCGCCGGCGATCCAGCGCTTGCGCGCCGTCTTCGGTCCCTGCGCCGGCACGAACCAGGAGCATTGCCTGCCATCGAGGATCGCCTGCAGCGGGTGCATGAGGCGGCCATCGGCGATCGCCATGCGACAGCCGGCGCTCATGGCGATGCGCGCCGCGGCGAGCTTGGTAACCATGCCGCCTGACGAATAGCCGGCGGGCGCCTCGCCGGCCATGGCTTCGATCTCCGCATTCATCTCGGTGATCTCGGCGATGTGGGTGGCCGTCTTGTCCTTGCGCGGATCGGCGGTGTAGAGGCCGTCGATGTCGGAGAGCAGGACCAGCGTATCGGCGCTGATCATCGCCGCGACGCGCGCCGCCAGCCGGTCATTGTCGCCGAAGCGGATCTCCGAAGTCGCCACCGTGTCGTTCTCGTTGATCACCGGGACGGCACCGAACTTCAGCAGCGCGTTCAGGGTCGAGCGGGCGTTGAGGTGCCGCCGCCGCTCCTCGGTGTCGCCGAGGGTCAGCAGCACCTGCGCCACGGTGATGTCGTGCCGCGCCAAAGTCTCCTGATAGGCGTGCGCCAGGCGGATCTGGCCGGTCGCGGCGGCGGCCTGCTTCTCTTCCAGCTTCAGAGCGCCGGTCTCCAGGCCGAGATGCCGGCGACCTACCGCGATGGCGCCGGAGGAAACCAGGATGACTTCGGTGCCGCGCGCCTTCAGCGCCGCCACGTCGTCGGCCAACGCGTCGAGCCATTTGCGGCGGATGCCGCCGCTCTCCTGCTCGACCAGGAGGGCCGAGCCGATCTTGACGATGAGCCGTTTCGCGCTCGCCAGGTTGGCGCTGTGGCGGCGCTTCTCGGTCATGCCACGCTCTCTTGCGTGT
>JAEUKU010000435.1 GCA_016794075.1 Rhodospirillaceae bacterium | reverse complement strand
TTTCGCCCATCGCCGCGAGCACATCGAGGCCGAGATCGCCCGCCTCGCCGCCATGCCGGAGCAGATCGCGGCGCAGCGCAACGAGCTCCTGAGCCTGCTGAGCAATGCCGAGCAGGCGCGGCGCGACGCCGCCGACGCGCTCGCCCAGGCGGAAACCGCGCTGGCCGAGGCCGATCGCAACCTGAAGGGCGAGGAATCGCGCCTGATCGAGATGCGCGAGAACAAGGTGCGCGCCGAGGCTGCGGTGGAACAGGCGCGCGAGGCCGAGCAGGCGCTGACCGAGCGCATCCGCGAGCGGCTGGAATGCTCGCCCGCCGACGTGCTGCCGCTGGCCGAGCTGGATCCCGGCGAGCCGCTGCCCGACCGCCAGGAGGTCGACAACAAGCTGCAGCGCCTGCTGCGCGAGCGGGAGAATATCGGCCCGGTCAATCTGCGCGCCGAGGCGGAATCGAGCGAGCTGGACCAGCAATTGGCCGGCATGCAGACCGAGCGCTCCGATCTGGTCAACGCCATCGCGCGGCTGCGCCAGGGCATCAACAGCCTCAACCGCGAAGGGCGCGAGCGCCTGCTGGCGGCCTTCGAGCTGGTCAACGGCCATTTCGAGAAGCTGTTCACGCGGCTCTTCGGCGGCGGCCGCGCGCATCTGAAGCTGACCGAGGCGGAAGACCCGCTCGAGGCTGGGCTCGAGATCCTCGCCTCGCCGCCGGGCAAGAAGCTGCAGGTGATGTCGCTGCTCTCGGGCGGCGAGCAGGCGCTGACAGCCTTGGCCCTGCTCTTCGCCGTCTTCCTGGTGAACCCGGCGCCGATCTGCGTGCTGGACGAGGTCGACGCCCCGCTGGACGACGCGAACGTGGAGCGCTTCTGCAACCTGGTCGACGAGCTCGGCCAGTCCGGCGCCACCCGCTTCCTGGTCATCACCCACCACCGCCTGACCATGGCCCGCATGAACCGCCTCTACGGCGTCACCATGTCCGAACGCGGCGTGTCGCAGCTGGTCTCGGTCGATCTGCAGGACGCGCACGAGCTGAGGGCGGCGCAGTAGCTTCTTTCCACCATCTTCCTGTCATCCCGGACAGCCGCGCAGCGGCGTGATCCGGGACCCATGCGACCTATCGGCAACGCGGATATAGGGCATGGGCCCGGGCTCTCGCATTCGCTCGGCCGGGGTGACAATGAGAGAAGCAGGGCCGATAGTTTGACGCCATGTCCTGGATCCTGATCGACACCGCCAAAGAGGGCGATGCGGAGCTCGAGCTCTACGCCAAGGACGCGGTCTACATGATCCGCGCCAATGGCTTCGAGCTGATGAATGGCTTCTGCCACGATTCCGAAAGCGCGCTCGGCCGGCGCGCGGCGGAGCTGGCGCCCAAGGACCCGCGCATCCTGCTGGGCGGGCTCGGCCTGGGCTATACGGCCGCCGCGCTGGCCGAGGCACTGGGCCCGGCCGGCACCATCACGGTCGCGGAGTTTTCAGGCGCGGTCATTGGCTGGTTCCACCGCCATGTCCGCGCTTCGGTGCTGCCGGACATGCCCGGCAATCTGACCATCCTGCACGCCGATGTCGGGGGTCTGCTGACGGCGTCGTCGCAATACGATCTCATCGTGCTCGACGTGGACAACGGACCTGTGGCGCTGGTGACGGGCCGCAACGCCGATCTCTATTCCGCCGAGGGCCTGCAATCGCTCCACCGCGCGCTCACGCCGGGCGGCAAGGCGCTGCTCTGGTCGGGCTTCGAATCCGCGGATTTCGCCAGACGTGCCAGGCTGGCGGGATTCCAGTTGAGCTGCGAGCCGTTCGGGCGCGGCCGGCCCGAGCTATCGCACTACATCTACGTTCTCGGAAAAGCCTGATAGGCTGCCGGCCGATCGACCATGTGCGCCACGGTGGCACTGGCATCCCACCCCCGATTTCGCCAAGCTGCAGCCATGGGCAAGTTACCCCATGGCGCGGTCGCGGCCGGCAATCCCTGGTACGCGCGCATCTCCTGGCTGTCCGGGCTGCTGATCCTGGCGGCCGTGGTGCTGGTTGCCACCCGGTTCACCGAGATCGAGCATTTCGTCGAGATCGCGCGGGCGGCGCAGCCGGCGTGGCTGCTGGCGGCCGCGATGCTCCAGGCAACTACCTATCTCTGCGCGGCGGGGGTCTGGCACGTGACGCTGCGGCGGGCCGGCATAACCCAACGCTACTGGTCGATCGTGCCTTTGGGCCTCGCCAAGCTGTTCGCCGACCAGGTGTTGCCGACCGGCGGCATCGGCGGCACCCTGCTGGTGGTCAGCGGACTCGGCCGGCGCGGCATTCCCAAGGGCATCGGCATGGCCGCCCTACTCATCGGCCTCATGTCATACTACCTTGCATATCTGCTGGCCGTGATGACCGCGCTTGCCATCCTCTATGCCAACGGCACGCTGGACCCGCCGATGATCGCCGGGGCGGCGCTCTTCGCGCTGGTCGCCTTCAGCATCCCGGCCATCGTGCTCGTGCTCCGCCATTGGTCGCGACGCAATTCCGGGGACGGCTGGCTGGCGGCCGCCAATCATCGCCTCAGCCGCGTGCCCGGCGTCTCCTCCCTGGTCGCGGCGATGGCGGAATCCCCCGGCGCGGTGCTGCGCGACCCGCTTTCCTTCCTGAGCGGCACCATCCTGCAACTGTTCATCTTCGTGCTGGACGCGGCGACGCTCTGGGTCATGCTGCAAGCCCTCGGCGCTGACGACCCGCCGGCGACGGCGGCGGCTGCCTTCGTGATGGCGTCGCTGGCGGCGACCATCGGGCCGATGCCGCTGGGACTCGGCACGTTCGAGGCGGTCTGCGTGACCATGCTGCACATCCAGGGACTCTCCGTCGAAGTGGCGCTGACGGCGACGCTGCTGCTGCGCGGCTTCACCTTCTGGCTGCCGATGCTGCCGGGCCTCGCTTTGGCACGGCGGGAACTCAGCGGTCCCGCGCGGCGCAGGCACGACGGAGCCAAGATATGAGCGCATTCGAGTCCGGCGATCCGTTCTGGAGCCGCAGCGCGGCGGAGATTGGCGAGGCGCTCGGCTCAAGCCCCGCCGGCATCGGAGCCGCGCAAGCGGCCGAACGCCTGCGGCAACACGGCCCGAACAGCGTCGAGGAGGCCGGCAGCCTGAGCGGCGCGCGCCTGCTGCTGCGGCAATTCGAGAGCCCCCTGGTCATCATCCTGGTCTTCGGCGCCGGCATCTCGCTGGTGCTGCGCGACTGGACCGATGCGGGCATCATCCTCGCCATCGTGCTGGGCAGCACCCTGCTCGGCTTTTCGCAGGAATACCGTGCCTCGGCGGCGATCCAGCAATTGAAGCGGCAACTGGCGTTGACCAGCCGCGTGCTGCGCGACGGGGTCGAGGCCACCGTCGCGGCGGCAAGCCTGGTACCGGGCGACGTGGTGCTGCTCTCCGCCGGCAACCTGATCCCGGCGGACGGCCTCATCCTCGAGGCCAAGGATTTCCTGGTCAGCGAGGCGAGCCTCACCGGCGAATCCTTTCCCGTGGAGAAACGGCCCGGCCTGCTTCCAGCCGACACCGCGCTGACTGAACGGACCAACAGCGTCTTTCTCGGCGCGTCGGTACGCAGCGGCACGGCCAAGGCGATGGTGGTGAAGACCGGCCGCGCGACCGCCTTCGGCACCATCGCCGCGCGGCTGCGCGCGCGACCACCGGAAACCGAGTTCCAGCGCGGCCTGCGCCAATTCGGCTACCTGCTGGTGCGGGTGATGACCGTCATCGTGCTCTTCGTCCTGGCGATGAACGTCCTGCTCGACCGGCCGGGCGTCGAATCCCTGCTCTTCGCCGTCGCGCTGGCGGTCGGGCTGTCGCCCGAGCTGCTGCCGGCCATCGTCAGCGTCACCCTGTCGAGCGGCGCCCGCCGCATGGCGCGCGAGGGCGTGATCGTACGCCATCTCGAGGCCATCGAGAATCTTGGCGGCATGGACATCCTCTGCACCGACAAGACCGGGACTCTCACCGCCGGCGTGATCTCGCTCGACCGCACGACCGACGCGGCGGGCCTCGATTCCGACCGCGTGCGGCGGCTCGCCTATCTCAACGCGGCGCTGGAGACCGGCATCGCCAATCCGCTCGACGCCGCCATCGTCGCCGCCGGCGCGCAGCACGGATTGACGACGCAGGGCTGCCGCAAGATCGACGAAATCCCCTATGACTTCCTGCGCAAGCGCCTGACCATCGTGATCGAGGAGGACGGCAAGGGCGGCGAGTATCTGATCGTCACCAAGGGTGCCTTCGCCGAGGTGATGCAGGCCTGCGGCAGCCTGCGGCGCGAGGGCGGCACGGTGCCGCTCACCCCCGCGCTGCGGGCGGAAATCGAGAACTATTGCCGAGATCGGGGCGATGCCGGATTTCGCCTCCTGGCGGTGGCGACGCGCCGCCTGCCCGCCCGCGCCACATACGGTCGCGACGACGAAGCGGAGATGGTGCTGGAAGGCTTCCTGCATTTCTTCGATCCACCCAAGCCGGATGCCGGGGCCGCGATTCAAGCCCTGGCGCGGCTCGGCATCCGCATCAAGGTGATCAGCGGCGACAACCGCTACGTGACGCGGCACGTGGCGGAGGCGATCGGGCTCAACCCGAAATCCCTGCTGACCGGGGCGGAGATCGCCGCCCTGCGCGACGAAGCCCTGCGCCTGCAGGCGCCGCGCACCGACCTGTTCGTCGAGGTGGACCCGCAGCAAAAGGAACGCATCGTGCGGGCGTTGCAGCGCGCCGGCCATGCCGTCGGCTTCCTGGGAGACGGCATCAACGACGCGCCGGCCTTGCACGCCGCCGATGTCGGCATCTCGGTCAGCGAGGCGGTCGACGTGGCGCGGGAAAGCGCCGACATCGTGCTGCTGCGGCGCGACCTCGGCGTGCTGCGGCGCGGTGTCGAGGACGGGAGGCGCACCTTTGCCAACACGCTCAAATACATCTGCATCACCACCAGCGCTAATTTCGGCAACATGGTCAGCATGGCGCTGGCGACGCCCTTCCTGCCTTTCCTGCCGCTGGCGGCCAAGCAGATCCTGCTTAACAATTTCATGTCGGATTTGCCCTCGATCGCCATCGCCACCGACAATGTCGATCCCGGCCACATTGCCCGGGCGCAGCGCTGGCGCATCAAGGACGTGCAGCGCTTCATGGTGGTGTTCGGCCTGATCAGCTCGGTCTTCGATCTCATCACCTTCGCCACCCTGCTCTTCGTCCTGCGGGTCGACGAGGGGGGGTTCCAGACCATCTGGTTCGTCATCTCGCTGCTGACCGAATTGGCCGTGGTGCTGATCCTGCGCACGCAGATGCCGGCCTGGCGCAGCCGGCCGTCGCGGCTGCTGACCTGGATGACCGTCGCCACCGCCATTGCCGCGTTCGCCTTTCCATTCCTGGGCGAGTTGGCCAAGCTGTTCAGCTTCGAGCCCCTCTCGGCAACGCAGTTGGCGGCGATCGTCGCCATCGTCGGCGGCTATCTGATGGCGACCGAGGCGGCCAAGCGCTGGTTCTACCGGCATCGCCGGCGGGGGTAACTGCCGGCGATTGCCGTCTAGCCCATTCGGGTCACCGTCCGTCACGGATCGCCGCTTGCCAGCCAACCCGCCGTTCCCTAGCGTTGCGGCGACGCATTTCCAGGGCAGGCATCATGGCAAAGACACCGAAGAAGAACGCGCATCCGGGCACCGCGCCGGCGGCGGCGCCGAGCGGCGGCGCCGGCGGGTCGCTGGTCCCGCAGCAGACCTATTCCAACATCGGGACCTTCCTGCGCGTGCCGCGGGCGCACGATTTGAGGGGCGCCGATCACGTCTTCCTCGGTATTCCTTACGATACCGCCACCACCTTCCGCCCCGGCGCGCGGTTCGGGCCGCAGGCCACGCGGCTGGGCTCGGCGCAGCTCTGCGAGCTGAAGAGCTTCCCGCACGGCTTCAACCCGCTCGACTACGTGAAGGCGGTCGATTACGGCGACGTCTATTTCGACCACTCCATGCCGCACACCATCCCGGCGGCAATCGAGGAAACCGCGGCCGGGATCATCAAGCACGGCTGCTTCCTCACCTCCTTCGGCGGCGATCATTTCGTCACCTATCCGCTGCTGAAGGCCCATGCGGCGAAATACGGGCCGCTGGCGCTGATCCACTTCGACGCCCACCCGGACACCTGGCCGGAGACCGAGGGCAAGCAGGTCGAGCTCAACCACGGCACCATGTTCCACCGCGCGGTGAAGGAAGGGCTGATCGTGCCGTCGAAATCGGTGCAGACCGGCATCCGCACCTGGGTCGACGACAAGATGGGCCTGACCGTGCTGGACGCCCCCTTCGTCCACGAGAACGGGGCCAGGGCGACGCTGGAGCAGATCAAGAAAATCGTCGGCAAGCACCCCGCCTATCTCACCATCGACATCGACTGCCTCGACCCCAGCCATGCGCCGGGAACCGGCACGCCGGTGGCCGGCGGGCTCACCACGGCGCAGCTTTTCGCCATCCTGCGCGGGCTGGGGCGGCTGAACATCGTCGGCATGGACGTGGTCGAGGTGGCGCCGGCCTATGACCAGGCGGAGATCACGGCCATCGCCGCCGCCACCATCGCCTATGACCAGCTCTGCCTGCGCGCGATCAGGAAGGGCGCGAAAAGCCAGGCTTGAGGCGCCTGCGGCGGCTTGCTGCGGCGCCGAAAAATCGCGGGAATCGCCAGCGATTTCAAATGCTTGAGTTGCCCCGAATCGCCTTGACAGGCCTGGGGGTCGACCGTATGTTGCGCGCGCTCGCGGCAGCCTGAAAGGTTGCCGCGGCGGTATCTGCTGTTTTCGGGGTGTGAATCGGACGGAATGGATGGCCGACCAGGACCCGGATGAGCCCACGGATTTCGAGGCGCGGCTGAAAGCGGCGCGGGAGAAGGCCGAGGACAATTCGGGACCAGTGCCGAGCCGCCTGCAATACGAGAGCTCATCGGCCGGTCTCGGCTTCCGCATGGGCATCGAATTGATGGTCGGCCTGGTGGTCGGGCTGGGGATCGGCTGGCTGCTCGATGGCTGGCTCGATACCAAGCCACTGTTCATGATCGTGCTGATGATCCTCGGCATGGGCGCCGGAATCCTGAACGTGGTGCGGGCTTCCAAGCAGCTCGACAAGGCGGATACCGAGAAGAAGTAGACGGGACAGAAGCCGGCCCCAAGGTCGGTCGGGATGCAGGGACGGTATCGTGGCAGCTGAAGAACACTCTCCGCTCGCGCAATTCGAGATCCATCCGCTGGTGCCGATCAAGATCGGCGGCCTCGACATCTCCTTCACCAATTCCGCCCTCTGGATGGTGGCCGTGGTCGCCGCCATCACCCTCTTCATGGTGCTGGGCCTGCGCCAGCGCGCCATCGTGCCGGGCCGCTGGCAGAGCGCGGTGGAGATGAGCTACGACTTCATCGCCAACCTGCTGAAGGACAACGTGGGCAGCGAAGGGCGCCGCTATTTCCCCTTCATCTTCTCGCTGTTCATG
>JAEUKU010000391.1 GCA_016794075.1 Rhodospirillaceae bacterium | reverse complement strand
GTCTGCGGCAAATCGAGCTTCGCCGGATGCTTCTGGTCATAGGAATTGCCGACGATGGCGGCGGTCGGCTCGATCTTGTGCTCGATGCCATAGAGGCCGGAGCCGATGGCGACCGCCATGGCGAGATACGGATTCATGTCGGCGGCGGCGATGCGGTATTCGACGCGCTGCGATTTCTCCGAGCCCGGAATGACGCGCAGCGCACACGTGCGGTTCTCCACACCCCAGGTGGAATTGGTCGGCGCCCAATAGCCGGGGATCAGGCGCGAATAGGAATTGACCGTGCAGCTCACCATGGAAAGCAGCTCCGGCATCAGCGCCTGCTGGCCGCCGACGAACCAGCGCTGCTTGTCGCTCATCTTGTGCGGTTTCTTCGGGTCGTAGAAGACCGACTTGCCGTCCTTCTTGTTCTTCAGGCTGACATGGATGTGGCCGCTCTGTCCCGGCCAGGAATTGGACCATTTGGCCATGAAGGTCGCCATCAGGCCGCGGCGCTGCGCCAGCACCTTCATGAAGGTCTTGAACAGGCCGGCGCGGTCGGCGGCCTCCAGCGCCTTGTCCACAGTGATCGCGGCTTCGAGCACGCCGGGGCCGGTCTCGGTGTGCAGGCCCTCGATCGGGATGCGCATCTTCTCGAAGGTGTCGAGGATCTCGTGATAGAGCTCGGCCCAGACCGAGCCGCGCAGCATCGAATAGCCGAAATGGCCCGGCGTCATCGGCGTCAGGTTCTTGTAGTTCTTCTCGCGCACGCTCTCCGGCGATTCGTCGAACATGAAGAACTCGTATTCGGCCGCCGCATAGGCCTCGTAGCCCATCTTGGCGGCGCGATCGAGCACCCGGCGCAGCACGCCGCGCGGGCAGATCGCCTCCGCCCGGTCGACGAACTCGCAGAGGAAGAACAGGGTGTTGTCCTCGAAGGGCATCTCGCGGCAACTGTCGGGGATCACCCGGACCCAGGCGTCGGGATAGGCGGTGTGCCAGCCGGTATATTTCACGTTGTCGAACAGCTGGTCGTCGCTGTCCCAGCCCAGCACCACGTCGCAAAAGCCGAAGCCGCCTTCGAGCGCCGAGAAGAACTTGGCCTTGGAGATATACTTGCCGCGCAGGATCGCGTCGCCGTCGAACACGCCGACCTTGACATGGGTGATGCCGCGCTCCTCCACGATCTTCCTGGCGTCAGCGACGCTCTTCACCTGTTCCGGCTTGATCGGCATGACTCTCAACTCCCCGTTTTCTTCTCTTGATTGACGTGTCTGTCGGATCCTAGGCGGCGCTGGCCGGTGGGCCTGGCGGCGCCTGGCGGCTTTGCGCCGCATGCATCCCGGTTCGTGGCGCGCCATTCGCAGGACGATACCCCCGTCCGCGCTCCGCCGCTTCGCCCGGCGTTGTGAAATGGCGCTGGCGATCCTCGCTCGGTCGAATTCCGTGGGCGTCCATATAGCATTTCGAGAAATGCGAAAGCGAGTCGAAACCCACCGCTTCGGCGACCTGCGACAATCCCATCATGGTTCCCTGCACGAGGTCGCGCGCCTGCGCCAGGCGCAGGCGCTGATAGTAGCCGCGCGGGCTGACCCCGAGATGACGATGGAACAGCCGCTCGAGATGGCGCAGATGCACGCCGGCCTCGCCGGCGATGGCGGGCAGCGGCAGCGGATTCGACACGGTCCGGCGCATCAACGCGACGGCCGCCCGGATCGGCGGCGCCACTTCCGTCTCGATGGATTTCTGCTGGTCGGCCGCCGGCTCGATCTTCTTGCGCACGCGCTCGCGCGCCAGGCGCATCAGCACGCGCTGCGCCACCTGGGCCCCGAGCAGCGCCTCGACGTTGCTGAGCGCGAAATCCGAAGTGGCGCAGCCGCCGCGGCAGCCGAAATAGGCGTCCTTGCGCCAGTAGAGCTCCCTGTGCTGGGCCGCGGCGCGGGCCCGCTCGCGCGGCATGGCGGAAATCCGCGCCAGCACGCCGCAGCCGCCGCCGATGCCGCCGAGGCGCTGGATCGACGCCGGATGCGCGTTGAGCCAGGCGGCGAGCCCCACGCAATCCTCGTCGCTGGCGTCGACATCGCTCAGCACGATCACGTTGGCCAGGGGACGCCGCTCGGTCACGTCGCCGTCCGCCGCAACGGGGATGCCGGCCGAACTCTCGACGCGGCGCCCCTGCAGCGAGACGAGATCCCAGCGGAAGGCGCTGCGACGCGCGAGTTGGTTGGCGGAATCGAACACGTCGAGCAGGCGCGCGAGATCGCCCAAGGCAAACCCCGGCATCAGCACCAGGCTGAGCGATGCGCTGCGATCCTTTTCGAGCGCGAAAGGCGAAGTCGCCGCGCGCAGGGAACGGGTGACGGCCTCGGCGCGCGCGGCGTCAGGCAGGGGCAACTGCATGCCGGAGCCAACGGCAGAGGTCATCTGCGATCCGGGCGCAAGCGGTCTCGACATCAGGAATCCCCCGGTGAAGCGCGGTCCGCCCGAAGGCCGCGGCCCGGGACGGTCCCCCCTCTGTCTGTTGACCTGAGAGATTCACCGGGCCGCGCGTCGGGCGCGATCGGTTTACTCCGTCGGTGAGGCTCGAGGGACGATGCCCGCGAAACCTGCTTTCCAGAGACTTCGGCCGCTGACGGTCCTTTTGCCTGAGAGGTTCCGGGGGCGGTTGCTCCTTCGGCGCCGCGATCCAGCGGACTGGTCGCGGTCTCTCCCGACAGCGGCGAAATAGGCGGCAAGTTTGGCGGGCACCCCCGTTGGCGTCAAGCCGCAAAAGGAAAGGGCCGCTCCGAAGAACGGCCCCCCAAAAGTATCCGACAACGGCGCCCGGATACTGCCATGCCCGATAGGACGAGCATGGCAGGATCGCGAGGACTGCGTGCTTAGCGGTAAGGATACCCCGCCTTCTCCATGTTCGCCGCGTATTTCTTGAAGATCTCGACGACCTTGCCGGCGCGCGGGCTGGAGCTCGCGACCTCGTCCCAGAAGCCTTCGGCGTCCTTGACGACCTGCGTCCATTCCGCGTCCGGAAGCTGGGTCACTTCCATCTTCTCGCCCTCGACGCGCAGCTTGGCTTCGCCGCCCCAATACCAGACATCGCGATAATAGTGCGACTGATCGATGGTGACCCGGAACAGCTCCTGCAGGTGCGGCGGCACCTTGTTCCAGCTCGGCGTGTTGGCGAAGTAGCTGCCGAACCAGGCGCCGGTGATCGAGTTGCCGAGTGCGTATTTGCAGACATCGGCCCAGCCCACTTCGTAGGCTTCGGTGAATCCGCACCAGGCGACGCCGTCGAGCTCTCCGGTCTGCATCGCGACTTCAACGTTGTCCCAGGGGATCGTCACCGGAACCAGGCCGTATTTGGACAGGAACTTGCCGGCGGTCGGCACGCCGAACACGCGCAGGCCGTTCATGTCCGCCAGGCTGCGGATCGGCTTGTTGACGGTGAAGATGTGCAGGGGATCCCAGGCGCCAGTCGACAGCCAGGTGACGTTCTCGACCCCGGCATAGGCCTCGGCCCAAATATCCTTCAGGCCGTAATAGTGGAACAGCGCCGGCACATCGAGGCTGTAGCGGGTGGCGAAGGGGAAGTAGCCGCCGAACACCGCGATGTCGACCGGCGAGGCCATGGTCGCCTCGTCCGATTGCACGGCATCGAGCGTGCCGGTCTGCAGCGCGCGGAACAAATCGGCGGTCGGCACCAGCTGGTCGGCGTAATAGAGCTCGATCTCCATCTCGCCGTTGGCCGCCTTGTTGAAGGCCTCGATCTGCGGCTTGATGACGTGGGCGCCGAGCGGCGCACCGGAATAGGTCTGCAGGCGCCACTTGATCGGGCCCGCCTGCGCGATCACGCGCGGGGCGGCGAGGGTCGAGCTGGCCGCCAGCGCACCGGCGCCCAGACCCACCTTGCGCAGCATGCTGCGGCGGGTCGAAAGGATCTTCTCCGATGGGCTCTGCGGCTTGGTCTCTTCAGTCATCAAAACCTCCTGTTGGATGTTATGGAGCTTTGGGTGCTCCGCCGGAATTACCCTTTCACTGACATGTGCTCCGGCAGCCAAAGCGCCAGCTGCGGGAA
>JAEUKU010000328.1 GCA_016794075.1 Rhodospirillaceae bacterium | reverse complement strand
TCTCTATCTTGACGGCCTGATGTTTGGGCTCATCGCCTATGACCGGCTGTATCTCAAGACTGATACGGTCAGCCGGCCCAGATTCGAGGCGGCGAAGTCCACCCCGTTCTCCTACGAAGCCCGCGGTCGCCCGGTGGTGATTACTTCGTACTGGCTCTGTCCGCCCGCGGCCTTGAAAGAGGCCGAGCGCCTGCGGGGCTGGATCGAGACGGCGCGCGAAGCCGCCCGGCGCAGCAAGGCAAAGAAACCGGCGCGCAAGACGCGGCGGCGGAATCCTGCCGCCGTCTGAGCGCTACCTCTGCGCCGCGAGCGAGAACAGCAGCGGCAGCTTGCCGGGGAAGTGCTCCACCACGTAGCGGCCCGGCTCGGATTCCACCAGGAACGGCCAGCACCTGTGCACGCAATAGGGAAACTCGCGCAGGCTGCGCAAGACGAGTCCCGCCTTCAGCAGCGCGGTCACCACGTCCGCGATGGTGAACTGCCACTCATAGCTGGTCATCGGCGTGTGGCCGCCGCCCGCATAGCTCGATTCCGACCGGAACGAAAGGGCGTCGCCGCGGAAATAGGAGCCTTCGATGCCCGTCGCCGGCTCGTTCAGCATGCCGATGGCGGGATGGAACTCCACCAGATGGAGCATGCCGCCCGGCTTCAGGTGCCGCGCGACGGTCTCGGCCCAGCGGTCGAGGTCCGGCAGCCAGATGAGCGCGCCGTAGGAAACGAAGACGAGATCGAATTGCTCGCCGGCGAGCGCCTCCAGCTGCAGCACGTCGGAGCAGATGAAGCGCGCATCGAGCTTGAACTCGGCCGCCAGGTCCTGCGCCCGGCGGATCGCCTCCGGCGAGAGGTCGACGCCCGTCACCTTGGCGCCGAGCCGCGCCCAGGAGAGCGTGTCCTGGCCGAAATGGCATTGCAGGTGCAGCAGGCTCTTGCCCGCGACCGGGCCGACCTCCTCCAGCTCGATGGGCTTGAGCGAGGTCGCGCCCGCGCGGAAACCGGCCATGTCATAGAACGCGGAATCCTGGTTGATCCGCGCCCATTCGTCCCACAGGCGGCGGTTGGCGGCGATTTTCTCGTCCATGATCTTCCCCCCTCGCGGCGCTTGCGGCCGGGCCGGGACCCTATGTCCTCGGCGCGATCCGGGTCAATCCGCCGCTTCAAAAGAGGGGGGATTCCCGCTAGAACATCCGGCAAATCCACCCACGGGGACCGATATGGCCAAGCAGCCCAAATCCAACAGCCGCACCGAATCCGATTCCTTCGGCCCCATCGACGTGCCGGCCGACAAGTTGTGGGGCGCGCAGACCCAGCGCTCGTTCCAGAATTTCAAGATCGGCGGCGAGCGCATGCCGACACCGCTGATCCGCGCCTTCGGCCTGCTGAAGCAGGCGGCGGCCGAGGCGAACATGGGCCTCGGCAAGCTGGACAAGAAAGTGGGCAAGGCGATCGTCTCCGCCGCCGCCGAGGTGGCGACCGGGCAGCTCGACGATCATTTCCCGCTGGTCGTCTGGCAGACCGGCTCCGGCACCCAGACCAACATGAACTTGAACGAGGTCATCGCCAACCGCGCCAACGAGATTCTGGGCGGCAAGCGCGGCGACAAGAAGCCGGTGCATCCGAACGACCAGGTGAATTACGGCCAGTCCTCGAACGATTCCTTCCCCACCGCCATGCACATCGCCGCCGTGCAGCAGGTGCACGATTTGGTGCTGCCGTCGCTCGATCATCTCGCCAAGGCGCTGGAGGTGAAGGCCAAGGAATTCTCCAAGGTCATCAAGATCGGCCGCACGCATCTCCAGGACGCGACGCCGGTCACGCTCGGGCAGGAATTCTCCGGCTATGCCGCGCAGATCCGCTTCGGCATCGAACGGGTGAAGGCCTGCCTGCCGCGGCTCTATCCGCTGGCCCAGGGCGGCACGGCGGTCGGCACCGGGCTCAACACCGCCAAGGGCTTCGACAGGGCCTTCGCCGACGAGTTGAAGAAGCTGACCGGCTTCCCCTTCGTCCCGGCGAAGAATAAGTTCGAGGCGATGGCGGCGCATGATTCGATGGTCGAGCTCTCCGGCGCCTACAACGTGCTCGCCGCCTCGCTGATGAAGATCGCCAACGACATCCGCCTCCTGGGCTCCGGCCCGCGCTCCGGCATCGCCGAGATCAACCTGCCGGAGAACGAACCCGGCTCCTCGATCATGCCGGGCAAGGTCAACCCGACCCAGGCGGAGGCGATGACCATGGTCTGCGCCCAGGTGATGGGCAACCACGTGGCGGTTACGGTGGCCGGCTCCAACGGCCATCTGGAGCTGAACGTGTTCAAGCCGGTGATGATCTACAACGTGCTGCAATCGGGCCGCCTGCTGGCCGATGCCTGCCGCAGCTTCACCGACAATTGCGTCGCCGGCATCACCGTCAACCTGACGCGCATCAAGCAGCTGCTCGAGCAATCGCTGATGCTGGTGACCGCGCTCAACACCCATATCGGCTACGACAACGCCGCCAAGGTGGCAAAGAAGGCGCACAAGGAAGGCAAGAGCCTGAAACAGGCCGCGCTTGAGCTCGATCTGCTCACCTCAGAGCAGTTCGACCAGTGGGTGAAGCCGGCCGACATGCTGGGGCCGAAATAGTCTTTCATGGGCGTTCGCACGGCATCGACAACCTCTCGCTCGTCACCCCGGCCTTGCGCCGGGGTCCATCCCCCAGCCGCTCCAGCGTCGGCCCAATGGATCCCGGCGCAAGGCCGGGATGACGAGTGAGCGTGAACCAGTGACCTCGTCATTCGACCATCGCCTGGAGAAGCACTCCGTCGTCATCGCCGGGCATCGCACCAGCGTCACGCTGGAAGCTGCGTTCTGGCGGGCGCTGAAGGAGATCGCCAAGGCGCAGGGCCGCTCGATCTCGGAACTGGTCGCGCAGGTCGACCGGTCGCGCGGCGAATATGATCCCCCGCCCAATCTGTCGAGCGCGCTCCGCGTCTTCGTCCTGTCGCAGGCGCGCCAATGACCCAGCCCACGCTCGGCACCTTCGACTACGTCATCGTCGGCGGCGGCACGGCGGGCTGCCTGCTGGCCAACCGTCTCTCCGCCGATCCGGACGTCACCGTCCTTCTGCTCGAGGCGGGCGGCAAGGACGACTATCTCTGGATCCACGTGCCCGTCGGCTATCTCTATTGCATGGGCAACCCGCGCACCGATTGGTGCTTCAAGACCGAGGCCGAGCCAGGATTGGGCGGGCGCGCCATAAACTATCCGCGCGGGCGGGTGCTGGGCGGCTGCTCGTCCATCAACGGCATGATCTACATGCGCGGCCAGGCGCGCGACTACGACCATTGGCGCCAGCTCGGCAACACCGGCTGGGGCTGGGACGACGTGCTGCCCTATTTCAAGCAGCATGAGGATTTCGTCCACGGCGCCGACGAGATGCACGGCGCGAAGGGCGAATGGCGCATCGACCGCCAGCGCCTGCATTGGCCGATCCTCGACGATTTCCGCGACGCGGCAAACGCCGCCGGGTTGCCGAAGGTGACCGACTTCAACCGCGGCGACAATCACGGCGTCGGCTATTTCCACGTCACCCAGCGCGGCGGCATCCGCCTCAACACCGCCAAGGCGTTCCTGAACAAGGTCCGCCATCGCCGCAATCTGCGCATCGTCACTGGCGCGCAGGCGAAGCGCGTGCTGGTCGAGAACAGGCGCGCCGTGGGCGTCGAGGTGCGGGTGAACGGCGCCGACCGCATCGCCCAGGTGCGCGGCGAAGTGATCCTGGCGGCGGGCGCGATCGGCTCGCCGCATTTGCTGGAGCTCTCCGGCATCGGCCGGCCGGAGCACCTGCGTACGCTCGGCATCGACGTTGTCCATGCGCTGAGCGGCCTGGGTGAGAACCTGCAGGACCACCTGCAGCTGCGCCTGATCTACAAGCTCAAGCACGCCCTCACCCTCAATACCCTCTCCGCCAGCCTGCTGGGCAAGGCGCGGATCGGCCTGGAATACCTGCTGAAGCGCAGCGGCCCGATGTCGATGGCGCCGAGCCAGCTGGGCGCCTTCGCCAAGTCCGACCCCAGCCTGGAGACGCCGGACCTCGAATATCACGTGCAGCCGCTGTCGCTCGACCGCTTCGGCGAGCCGCTGCATCCCTTCCCCGCCATCACCGCCAGCGTGTGCAATTTGCGCCCGGAGAGCCGCGGCAGCGTGCATGCAGCGACGCCCAATTTCACCGATGCACCCGCGATCCGGCCCAATTATCTCAGCACGGCCGGCGACCGGCGCGTGGCGGCGGCCGCAATCCGCCTGACCCGCGGCATCATGCGCCAGGCTCCGATGGCGGCGCATGAACCGGAGGAATATCGGCCCGGCCCCGCCTTCCAGAGCGACGAGGAACTGACCCAGGCGGCGGGGCAGATCGGCACCACCATCTTTCATCCCGTCGGCACGGCGAAGATGGGCGGCGACGAACATGCCGTCGTCGATGCGCGGCTGCGCGTGCATGGCATCGAGGGCCTGCGGATCATCGACGCCTCGGTGATGCCGACCATCACCTCCGGCAACACCAACGCCCCGGTGCTGATGATCGCCGAGAAGGGTGCTGCGATGATGCGCGAGGACCGGCGCTAGAGACCGAACGCCGCCCTGATCTGCTGCGCGCACTTCGCCGGATCGGCAAAGCTGCTGTCGATCTCCAGGTCATAACGGATGCCCTGATGCACGCGGTCGAACAGCCAGCGCGCCAGGCCGACATCTCGGTCGCCGCGCTTGCGCTCGCGTTCCTCCAGCACGTCGAGGGGGGCGAATACGCCGACCCAATGCACCTGCAGGCCAGCCAGCGCCTCGGCATATTCCGCCGCGTCATTGCCGATCAGCACGTCGTCGATGATGAGGTTGTTCCCTTCGCGCGCCATCGCCGCCATCGCCGCCCGCATGCCGCGGAGCGCGTGCTCGGCGGCCGGCCCGACGGTGATCTCCACCGACGGCTTGCCGCCCACCTCGCGCGGCGTGAACACCATGCCGTCCGGCGCCTCGAACAGCGACGGCGGCATCATGTCGAGGAAATCATCCATCGACACATGCAGGAACGGCTCGGCCGTGATCCGCTGCAGCGCCTTGGCGATGGAAGACTTGCCGACGCTGCCCACGCCGTTGAGCAGGATGATGCGTCCCGGCGCGGTCATCAGCGCCCCCCCAAGCGAAACGAGCGGCCCGTCGGCCGCTCGTTCTCTATGCCAGCGCCGGATCGCGGTCGCTAGTTCAGATTGAGACCCGGCAATTGCAGGATCGGCTGCTCCGGCTGCGGCTGCTCCTCGCTGCCAGGCGCACCGGGCAGAGCGGAGCCCGGCTCACCGGCCGGCGCTTCCTCGACCGGCGCCTGTTCCTGCGGCTGGACCTCGGGTTGCGCCTCAGGCTGGATTTCCGGCTGGATCTCCGGCTGCACCGCCTCGGGCTGGACCGCGCCCGGTTCGGCCGCGCCCGGCTCGACCGGTGCCGGTTCTGCGGGCGCCGGTTCGGCTGGCGCAGGTTCGGCGGGCGCAGGTTCGGCAGGCGCCGGCTCGGCGGGTGCGGCTTCGGCTGGCGCCTCCTCCGCGGGAGCCGCCTCCATCGGCGCCGCGCCCGGCTCGGCAGCGCCTGGTTCGGCCGCCGGCTGCTGCGGCAGCTGCTGCTTCTGGCCGCCGAGCAGGTCGCCCACGCCCGGCAGTACGCCGCCGGGCTGGGTCGCGTCCGGCGCCGGCTGCTGCTGCGTCTTGCCGCCACCGAGCAGATCGCCGACGCCGGGCAGGTTCTGCACGCCAGGAACTTCGCCCACGCCAGGCAGGGTCACACCCGGCGCAACCTCGCCGCCCGGCTGCTGCGCGGCGCCACCGCCCAGCAGATTGCCGATGCCGGGCAGCTTGCCGATGCCGGGCAGTTCCTGCACCAGCCCGGCCGGGTTGAAGGCGCCCTGCTGGGTCAGGCCCATGAGGCCGGTAGCGCCAGCGGCGCCGTTGGTGGCAAATTTCGGCGTCGGCGTCATCGGGCCTTCGAGCAGCACGCTCATGAAGGCCTGCTGCGCGTCGGCGCCGAACAGATCGACCAGCATGTTCATCGCCCAGCCGCCAATGTCGAAATCGCCCTTGGCCGTGCCGCGCGCCTTGGGATTGACGAAGGCGAAGTCCTGCGTGTTGAGCACGCCCTGGGCGATGTTGAAGGTGCCGGAAAGCTGGTTGTCGACGCCGGTATAGGACGACAGGATGCCGTTC
>JAEUKU010000324.1 GCA_016794075.1 Rhodospirillaceae bacterium | reverse complement strand
TCGGAGGCGTCGTGCTGGCGCGCCCGCAGGCGCCGCCGCAGCACCTCAGGGTCGGCTTCCAGCCACAGGCCGTTGAAGGGGATGCCGGCCCGCGCGGCGATCGTCGCGAAACCGGCGCGCTCTTCGGGACGGGCGGCGACGGAATCGAGGATCACGGAATACCCGGCGGCGATGGCGCGCTCGGCTTCCCGATGCAGTGTCGCGTAGACCCGGGCGTTGACCTCCGCTTCGTAGGCGGCGGGCGGCAGGCGGCTTTCCGGTGCCTGGCCGAACAGGCGCTTGCGCAGCACGTCGCTGCGCAGCACCCGGGCGCCCGGCGCGATCCCCAGCCCGGCGGCGAGGGCAGCGGCGACGCTCGATTTGCCGGTGCCGCTCAAGCCGCCGATGGCGACGAGCCTGGGCGAGACCGGCCGCAGCAAATCCTCGGCCATGTCGAAATAGGCGCGCGCCTCCCGCAGCTTGCGATCGCGCGCATCCGGCGCTTGCGACAAGGCGGCGGTCGCCGTGACATGGGCGCGCACGGCGGCGCGCAGCGACAGGAAGAGCGGCAGCGCCGGCAATCCGTCGCTCTCGTCGGCGCGGTCGAGATAGCGGTTGAAGACCTGCGCCGCCGGCTCCGCCAGCGCGCGATGGCGCAGGTCCATCAGCAGGAAGGCGAGATCGTAGAGCACGTCGATGCAGGCGATGAGGTCGCTGAACTCGATGCAGTCGAACAGGGTCGGCACATTGTCGATGAGTGCGATGTTGGCGAGGTGCAAGTCGCCGTGGCAGCGTTTGACCTTGCCGTCGGCGCGGCGGCTTTCGAGCAGGTCCGCATGGCGCTCGAATGCGGCCAAGGTTGCATCACGCAGGCGGTCGATGTCCGACAGCGCCAGTCCTTGCGGCAATGCGCGGCGCAGGTTTTCGTCGTTGATCTGGATCACCGCGCGGATGCCATCGGCGCCGCCCTGGTCGCGCAAAGGCTCGGCTATGCCGTGGAAGGCGGCGATGCGGTCGGCGGCCAGCATGGCGAGGCGCGGGGTGAGCTGGCCCGTCTCCGCCAGGTGGCTGAACAACGCCTCCTGCGGGAAGCGGCGCATCTCGACCACCCAGTCGACCGCATCACCCGTCCCGTCGAAGCCGAGCGAACCGTCTGGCCGCCGCCGGATCGGCAACGCGGCAAGATAGAGCTCCGGCGCGGTGCGGCGATTCAAGGCGAGCTCCGCTTCGCAGGCGCGCCGGCGCAGCTCGGGGGTGGCGTAGTCGAGATACGAGTATTTGACCGCGCGTTTCAGCTTGTAGGCCCGGTCGCCCGCCAGGAAGATCACCGAGGCGTGCGTGGTGATGGTCTCGACGCGGCCGACCGCGCGCCCGTGACTGCGGGGATCGGCGAGGAAGGCGACGATGTCGGCTTGGCCCGGATCGCTGCTCATGCGCTAAGCTGGCCCCATCGGGGGAGGGTTGTGCAAGCACCATGAGCGAGACCGAAGGCCAGGCTATCCAGATCCGCGTGGACGAAGTGTCGCAGCTGTTCAACACGCTGGACCCGTTCCCCTTCCACGAGCGCGACCTCGACGACGACGCGGAGGAGTACATCGTCGGCTGGGCGCGGGAGCTGCCGCGCGACCAGCCCTTGCGCATCATCGTGCATGTGCCGCGGCCGGAAGCCGAGACCGACGCGGCGCGGCGGCTGGAGGAATCGCTGCAGCGCTTCTTCGCCTACCGCGCCGACGTGATCGGGCGCGATCTGCACGAGTTGTTCCGCATCGGCCGGCGTGCTCTGGCCATCGGCCTGGCGGCGCTCGGCCTCTGCCTCGCCGCCGGGCATTTCGTCACCGGTCGTTTCGGCACCGGGTATCTGGCGCGCTTCGTGGAGGAGGGTTTGATCATCATCGGCTGGGTGGCGAACTGGAAGCCGGTCGAGATCTTCCTCTACGACTGGTGGCCGCTGACCCGCCGCCGCAACCTCTACCGGAGGCTGGCGGCGGCGAAGGTGAGCGTGACCTCGTTCGAGGGGTAGGAGCGCCTACGCCTTCACATACTTGCGCCAGGAGTGCTTCTGCTCGAAGCCCAGCATCTCGCGCGCCTTCTTGTTGGAGAGCAGCGTTTCGAACTCGCTCAGCTTCCCCTTCACCGGCACCTTGGGATAGAAGCGCTTCAGCAGCTCCGCCGTCGGCAAATCCGACGAGGTGTCGCCGCTCGACGCGTTGAACACCTGGAAACCGAGGCCGCTCGTCTCGATGCAGCGGTGGCACAGTTCGCCGAGATCGCGCGCATCGACATAGGACCAGGCGATCTTCTTGCGGAAGCCGGGATCCTGGAACCATTTCGGGAACAGCGCGTATTCATGCGGCTCGATGACGTTGCCGATGCGCAAGGCGTAGATGTCGGCGCCGCTGCGGGTGGCGAAGGCGCGCGCGGTGCGCTCGTTGACGATCTTCGAGAGGGCGTAGGAATCCATCGGGTTGACGTCGTATTCCTCGTCGAGTGGGAAGTAATCCGGCTCGCGCGGCGTCTCGGCGAAGACCACGCCATAGGTCGTCTCGCTGGAGGCGATGACGATCTTCTTGATGCCGAGCTTCACCGCCGCCTCGATGATGTTGTAGGTGCTCATCACGTTGATCCGGTAGAGCTCGTTGTCCGGCACGATCATGACGCGCGGCACGGCGGCGAAATGCACGATGGCGTCGACCTTCTGGGCGCGCATGTCGGGGTCGAATTCGTGCAGGCCCATATAGGAGGTCAGCGCGTTGAACACCTGGCCGGAATCGGTCAGATCGGTGATCAGCGTGCGCGCTTTCGGGTTGTCGAGCGGTTTCAGGTCCAGGTTCATCACCTGGTAGCCGCGGTCGAGCAGCACCTGCAGCGCATGCCTGCCAGCCTTGCCGCTGCCGCCGGTGAAAATGACGCGCTTCATATTGATGTCCTCCATTCAGTCGCCGCGGATTCTATAGCGGGCGCCGGCGCGCGTTGGAAGTCTTGAGGGTTTTCGCCTCAACCGCAGGATGAACGGTGGGGAGTGCGTTCAGCCTGCCTCATACACTCCGTCACCCCAGGGCTTGGCCCTGGGGTCCACGAGTTTGCATGCGACTTCGCGCTCACGCTCTTCGAAACTCGTGGATGCCAGGGCCAAGCCCTGGCATGACGATGGAGGGTGGGAGAGAAAGGGCTGCTCTAAGCGGCGGGGATCGGGCCCAGCGAAAGGCCGGCCGCATAGTTCTCGCTCATGAAGCGGATGAAGGAGTCGCGGAACTGGCGCGTATGGGCGTGCGCCAGCGCGTCGGCACGGTCGGCATCCCTGGCGGCGATGGCGGCCAGCATCTCGTCATGTTCGCCGGTCAGCATCTGGCCACCGGGCGTGCGCTCCAGGAACTCGAAATGCATGTGCAGCATGCGCCGCCCCTGGTCCAGCAGCCGTTCGTAGAAGGCGATCAGGTACGGGTTCTTGCCCGCGCGCGCGATCGCCATGTGGAAGTTCTTGTTGGCTTCTGACATGGCGAGGTGGTCGCCGGTCTTCAGCGCCGCCTCGAAATCGCGCTGCTTCTCGGCGATGTCCTGCAAATCGGCGTCGCTGCGCAATTGCGCGGCGAGGCGCGCATGCATCCGCTGGGTCACGTCCAGCGCCTCGACATATTTCGGAAACAGGGCAAGCTCGATCGGCGCGACGATGGTGCTGCGGTTGGGCAGGGTGACGACCAGTTCCTCTCCGGCGAGCCGGATCAGCGCCTCCCGCACGGGCGAGCGCGACAGGCGGAAGCGCGCGGCGAGCGTGGTCTCATCCAAAGGTTGCCCGGGCGCCAGCTTCAGGGTCAGGATCTCGGCCCGCAGGGTGTCGTAGACGCCCTTCCAGCCCGGCCCCTTGGCCTTTCTGTCGGTCTCCCGGCCCACTTAACCCCTCCTATTGTCTGATAAATTCCCGGGCAGCCCAAACTATAGACCGTCTCGATATCATTGTCGACATATTGTATTTGACATTGTCGACATTAGAACGACAATACCTCTGCTTTTGCCAGAGGAGACGAAAATGAAGCTCACCGGGGTCATGCCGGCTTTGGTCACGCCGTTCGACGCGAACGGTAAGATCGATTTCAAGGCCTTCGAGAAGCTGCTGACCAAGCTGCGCGCCGACGGCGTCACCGGCTGGGTGCCCTGCGGGTCGACCGGCGAGTACTACGCGATGAACGCGGAGGAGCGCGCGTCGGTGCTGAAGTTCGTCGCCGGTTTCGCCGACAAGAGTGAGCTGCTGATCGCCGGCACCAATGCCGGGTCGACCGCCGACGTCATCGAGCACACCAAGCGGGCGCGCGACCTCGGCTACGGCACGGTGCTCCTCTCCGCACCCTATTACGCGACTCCGAAGCCGGACGAGTTGATCGCGCATTACCAGGCGGTGCTCGACGCGGCCGATGTCGAGATCGTGCTCTACAACTATCCGCCCAAGGTCGGCGTCGAGGTCGGGCTGGACGTGCTCGACGCCTTCGTCGCCAATCCCCGCGTCATCGGCATCAAGGAATCCTCCGGCAATCTGCTGCGCGCGATGGATATCCGCCAGCGCTACGGCACGCGCTACCAGCTCACCAACGGCTCCGACGACCAGACGCTGGATTTCTACCTGTGGGGCGCCACGTCCTGGATCTGCGGCCCGGCCAATTGCATGGCCAAAGCCTGCGTCGATCTGGTGAAGACGATTGAAGGCGGCGACTGGATTGCCGCGCGCGACAAGGCGCTGGTCATCTATGGCGCGATGGCCAGCCTGGAAAGCGGCAAGTTCGTGCAGAAGGTGAAGTATGGCTGCGAGCTCGCCGGCACGCCGGTCGGCCTCGCGCGCCGGCCGCTGCTGGAATTGAGCGCGGAAGAGAAGACCGCGTTCAGGAGAGCGATGGAGCCGGTGCTGGGCTGAGCCGATGAAGTTCGCGCGCTCCCTGCAGATCATCCAGGTCCATTGCCAGGGCGAGATCGGCAAGGTGCTGGTCGGCGGCGCGCCGGAGATTCCGGGCGCCACCATGCTCGACAAGATGAACCACATCAACCAGGTGGACGACAGCTTGCGCCGCTTCGTCACCTTCGAGCCGCGCGCCAGCGTCGCCATGTCGATGAACCTGGTGCTGCCCGCGACGCGGCCGGATGCCGATGCCGGCTTCATGGTGCTGCAGGCCGACCGCGCGCATCCGATGTCGGGCAGCAACTGCATCTGCGTGGTGACGGCGCTGCTGGAAAGCGGCCGCGTGCAGATGGTCGAGC
>JAEUKU010000302.1 GCA_016794075.1 Rhodospirillaceae bacterium | reverse complement strand
GCGTGACGCCATTGATCGACGGTCCCGCGGGCGCGCCACTCTGCAGCCCGGCCAGCGTGCCGGCGCGCTGTTCCCTTGCCTTCGCGAGCGCTCTCTCGATCTGCTCCATTCGCCTCTCTCGTTTGGTGACCGCAGCACGTCTTGAATGCTGCACCTGCGAAGATCGCCTACTATAGCCCTCCGGCATTACTCTGATAAGAGCAATAAGCCTCAAATAACTGCCGGCCGGTGTGAGCCGGGCGAAAGATCCCCCGGTCGCCAGCGGACCCGCCCGTACGATGATCTGAATATAACTATTTGATATAATACAGTTATATGCAAAGCACCGGCAGCGGTCACCGGGCTTAAACACGGTCGGGCCCGCGGAGTTGCGGCGGACGCTGGTTTGTCACCCGCCATCCCGGCGACAAGGAGCGCTCGCGGCTGCCGGTCAGGGCATCGCCGTCGGGCGGAATATGGGCGATGGGCAGGTTGCGCCGGGTGTGCTCGCGGGGCTGCGGTGACCGCGCGCCACGCCTTCCCTGGCGAGCGCGGTAATCTGTCCGGCAACTTGTCGCTGGTCTGGCGCCGCCGATCCGCGATACTGCCCCGGGTTTCGATTGTCGCTCTGCCCGCGGGGAGGGCTCTTGCGACGAGCGGGACCAGCGGCCGGATGCGGCGTGATCGAGGGGAACAGACGATGAGCAGCGGCAGTCGGGCCTATTTCTACGGCATCGACCTGGTCCGGTTCGCCTCGGCGCTGATGGTGGCCTGCTTCCACATCGGCTATTCGGCCTTCGGGCCGAACAGCCGGGGTGCGCCGCTCATCGACGGGCTTTTCACCTTTCCCGCCGGCGGCGTGTTCTTCTGGGGCTCGGTCGGCGTCCAGATCTTCTTCGTCATCTCCGGCTTCGTCATCGCGAATTCGGCGAACGGCTCGACGCCATTCCGCTTCTTGCGAAGCCGGATGGAGCGGCTCTATCCGGCGGTCTGGATCTGCGCCAGCGTCACCTGCGCGGTCTGGCTGGTCAGCGGCGCCGAGCCGTTCCGCGACGTCATCGCCAACTATCTCCACACGTTGACGCTCTGGCCGCTCGGCGAGTGGATCGACGCGCCTTACTGGACCATCGCCTGCGAGATCGCGTTCTACGGGCTGGTCTTCATTCTCCTCCTCGGCGGCGGCTTCGGTCGCTTGCAGCACTTCGCCGTCGGCATGGTGATCGTCGGCGCCGCGTTCTGGGTGCTGCGCCTGATCGTCGACGCGTCGGGTCGGGATCTTCCGCCGCTGGAGTTCTTCATCACAGGCGCCGGGCGAATCCTGCCCGTCTATTACGGGCCGTTCTTCGGCCTAGGCATGCTGATGTGGCTGTGGCGGCGCGCCGGCCTGACGCCGCTCGGCTGGATCGCCGCGCTGCTCGCCGTTCTGAGCGGCCTGGTGGAGACCCTGGGCACGGGCGTCACGCTCAACCTGCTCGGCGTCGCGCCTGCCGCCGATTTAACCCCGGGGGATTTAGCCCCGGGGGATTTCGTCCGCGCCCTCGTGTGGCTGGCCGCCTGCGCGGTCATCCTCGTTGCCAGCGGTCGTTCCGCCGGCGGCGGGATGCATCCCGCCCTCAAGCGGGGCCTGCGCAACATCGGCCTCGCGACCTATCCGCTCTATCTGCTGCATTTCGCGCTCGGCGTCTGGATCATGCGGCTGCTGGCGACAAACGGCTTCCCCGCCTGGGCGGGTTTCACGCTTGCGCTGGCCACCGTCTGCGCGCTGTCTTTCGCGGTGACGATCTACGGCGAACCGCCGATCCGGCGCGTTGTGCGGGCGGCGTTCGATCGGCTGGAGCCGATGCTGCCGCGCGATCGCTTGGTCTCCGGCATGCTGCACCGCGCCGGCGGGCAGGTTCAGGCGGGCCATGCCGGCGAGCCTGCGGACGACCTTCGCGGTGAGGCGCGCTCGACGCTCCTGGAGCGGTGACGGCGCGAGGATGCGCTCTATTTCAGCAGGTTGACGCGCGCCCCCGCGGTGTCGGGGCGTGGCAGCGGGTCGCTTTGAGGTGCCGGCGCCGCGGCCGCCCGGGCTGGCACGGTGCCCGGCCCCAGCAGAAGGAAGAACGTATATCCGCAGATGATGCCGTAGAGGATGTTCCCCTCGATCAGCCAGTGCGGCATCGTCGCCATGTTCAGCAGGAAGAAGCTGATATGGGTGGCGAGCAGCTTGCCCCGGGGTCCGCGCCGGATGCGCAGCGTCGCGATGATCATCGAGACCCACAGCCCGATCATGGCGAGCAAGCCGAAGGCGCCGTATTCGTAGAGCGCCGAAACCAGCGTGTTGTGGGCATAGACGTTGAAGACGCCGACCCACGAATCGGGCCCGAAGCCGAACAGGGTGTTGCGGAACGGGCCGTCGAGATAGGCGGTGATATAGCCCGACCAGATATAGGGGCGCGCCGACATCAGCGATCGCTCATAGGGCGTGTAGAATTCCGGCTCCTTGATCAGGCTGCCGGGATCCGACAGCACCACCACCAGGTCCGCGAACCGCTCCTGCATGTACCAGGCGGCGACGATCGCGCCGATTGTGCTGATCGTCAGGACCACAACGCCGATGACGATCCGCTGCCGCGGTACGAAGCGGCTGAGGATATCCAGGTTGAACTGGACGAAGACCAGCGGGGCCAGGGCGACCAGCGTGGTCCGGTAGTTCGCCAGGATCAACGCGGCGATGAAAACGAGCAGGATCGCGCTGCGCAGCCAGAGCTTGAGGTTGGTGGCGAAGCATGCCATGACGAAGCCGGTCGCCAGGATGATCGAGAAGGCGGCCTCGTGATTGTAGCCGCCGATATAGCTGGTGGAGCCGTCCGCCTCGCTGCCCTTGGCGATGCCGAAGGCGATCGACAGGGCCTGGAACAGCAGGGGCGTGACCGTCGCCCACAGCAGCAGGCTCATGGTGCGCTCTTCACCCCGCTCGATCATGGATTCATAGACGCAGATGCTGATGATGATCAGGTAGCCGAACTTCACCACCACGTCGATGATTCCGGGGATGTCCCGGTTGGCGAGCCCGCTGAGCACGACCGCGATGATCAGAAGATAGAACGGGATGAGCGGCTTCAGCAGCAGATGCCTGAACCTGATCAGCACCAGGCCGAGGAGAAACAGGACCGACGAGCTGAGCGCGTTCCACGACATGCCGACCGGCGAGGCCTGATAGAAGAAGCCGTGATGCGCGCCGGCGAGGTAGCGGAAGGAGAGGGCGAAAAGCGTGAACAGCACGATCATGCTGCGCACCCGATAGAACGGATAGGCGAGGATCATCAGCGCCAGCAGCGTGGCCGGATAAAGCAGCAAATCCGGCATCGATCTCCCGAAGGCTGCGGCGTCCATCTGCGATACGACTTTTCCTGTTGCTGCCCCGCCTGCGGGCGTCTTCGCCGGGTCGCCTCCGCCCGCTGCCGGGGGCGGAGATGGGCGGTTCACCTGCGGTCCGGGGCGGGCCGCGCCGTGGCGTCGAGGCCAAGCTTGCCCGGACGCCCGAGCAAGATAGGGAAAGGCGGGCGCGGTTGACAAGCATTCTGGATTGCCCTTGCGTGTCGGCGGCGCGCCGCGCGCGGGGATCCGGTCGCCGGATAGGTCTTAAAAAATCCACATATCCGCCGCAGGATGCGGGCACGCTGGGACAGCACGGCGCCCGGACCCGGGCCCGGCGGCGCAACGGTTGTGACGCAACGGTTGCGGCGCTGGCGATGTTGGCATAGGCGGCGGCGCCTCGATGCCGTATACCGCTGCGATCGGGAGACAAGGATGCGACGCAAGCCATTTCAGACGGAACCTTCCCTGGTGCGATCGCCGCTTTCCCGTCCATGGACGCGTCGGCGGGCCCTGACCGGGCTCGGCGCCGCCGTTGCGGGCGGCGCGCTGCTGGTGCTTGGCACCCGCACCGCGCGGGCCACGGCAACCGTCGCGGCGCCGCGCACCCTCAAGCGGTTCATGACCGAGGCCGCGGGCAGCGCCGACGGCAGCTCCTGGCCCAACGCGATGGCGATCGATCAGCTCGGCGAGGCCATCAACACGGCCGAGCCCGGCGCCGCCTTCCTGATCGGGTTCGATCCCGCCGACCTGCGGCCGGTCGCCTTCAAGGAAACCGGGATCCGCATCCGCGCCTCCGGAACCGCCGACAGGCTGATCCAGCTCCGGGCCGGGCTGATCGGCGAAGACGGCGGGCTTGCGGCGCCCGGCGACGCCGAATTGGCGCCCTTCTTCACCAGCGCCCGCCCCTGGTCGCTGGCGCTGTTCGCGAAGAAGACCGGGATTCCCTGCTATGTCGCGATCGAGCGCGGCGCGTCCCATCTCTATCTGGCCGGCTTCCGCGTCGACGGCACCACCGGCGACGGCTTCATCAAGTTCCGCGCGGGCAAGGACGCGCCAGCGACCTTCGCCAATGTCCGGATCGCCGAGATCGCAGCGCGGAATGTCGGACGGGTGATCGAGACCGACAAGAACGCCGCGCTGACGGACCTCATCGTCGAGGATTGCCGCGTCAGCGGGATCGTGCGCGGCTTCGCCCGCTTCCGCAAGATCTCCAATTCCGTGCTGCGCAACCTCGACCTCGATTCCGCCAACCTGGACGGCGGTCGCCGCGACGTCTGCCAGCTGATCGCGGTCAGCGCGGGCGACAATCTGACGTTCGAGAACGTCACCCTCAAGAACGCCCTCAACGCCCAGATCAAGAGCGACGGCAAGCAGGGCTACGTGCAGGGCGACGGCATCGTGTGCGAGCGCGGCACCAGCAACATCGTCATCCGCAACTGCCACGGCAGCGGCATGGGCGACGGCGCCTTCGATCTCAAGTCGACCAACGTCACCATCGAGGACAGCAGCACCGATGCGTGCAAATTCGGCATCCGCATCTGGAGCGAAGGCACCAACGTCATCCGGCGCTGTACGCTGCGCAACCCGGTGACGCGGGGCAAGAATCACGGCGCCTGCATCCAGGTCTCCGGCACCGCGGAGGTGATCGATAGCCAGCTGCAGGCCGGCCCCGGTCAGGCCGCCATCAGCCTGCAGAAGCTGAAGAACGGCAACCTGCCGGTGGTGCGCATGGCCGGCGGTGCGATCCAGCTCGATGGCGACGCGCGCCTGGCGCGTTCGACCGAGGGCGGCACGCTCCATCTCGAAGGCGTCGCGGTCAACGGCGAGCTGCGCACCGAGACGCTGGTCCTGAAGCCGGCCGAGGGCGGCGGCGACGATACCGAATGAGGCGGGTACGTAGCGCGGGACGCGCGGCCGCCCGCATCAGGGCGCGGCGGCGAGCTCGCCGGGGATCGGGAAGTTGAGGTAGTAGAGCGCCAGCAGCCCGCCGGCGACGATCACCACGGCGCCGACGATGCTGGCCAGCCGCAGCCGGCGAGACCGCCTCTCCGACCTGGTGGCGATGTAGGGCACGGTGACCAGGGGCATCTCGCCGAACGCGGCCAGCAGACTCTTGGCCTCGTAGATGCGCGGGTCGAGCATGTCGAAGGCCAGCATCACCGCGGCGGCGAGCATCAGCGACAGGACCACGCCGACGGCGCTCAGCAGCTTGCGGTTCGGGCTGGCGGGCAGTTCGGGCAGCACCGGCTCCTCGAGCACCGAGAAGGTCTCGCCCTTGTTCTGCTGCTCCATGCTCTGGGTGACGGCGGCGTCGGCTTCCTTGTCCTTGAAGCTCTGGTAGCGCTGCAGCGCCAGGTTGTACTGGTTCAGGATGGCGTTGTACTCGCTCTCGATCGCCGGCGTCTGCAAGATGCGCCCCTGCAGCATCTCGACATTGGCTTCCAGGGACGAGGTGCGCTCCTGGATGCCGCGCAGCTGGGCATCGGAATCGGCGAGCTGGCTCTGCAGCTGGATGTAGATCGGGTTGTCGGGCGGCCCCTGCGGGATCGACAGGGCCGGCGGCGGCGCGGCCCGCATCTTCGCCTGGACCTCTTCGATCTGCTTGCGCAGCCGCTGCACCTCGGGGTGCTTGTCGCCGTAGCGCTGCTGCGCCTCGGTGAGCTGCGCCTGCAGCGTCTCGAGCTTGGCACGGTCAAGCGAGGCGTTGTCGACGTTGCCGAGCTGCGCCTTCAGCGTCTCGATCTGGCGCTGCACGCGGATCACGTCGGGATGCTTGGTGCCGTATTTCGCCGACAGTTCGCTGTACTGCAGCTCCATGGCGAGCAGCTGCGCCTGCGGCGTCGCCGGCCGGCCGTTGGCGGTCATCGTCGAATAGGGGCTGATCTGCGCCAGCTGGCTTTGCAGGAAAGCGCGCTTCTCCATGATCGCCTGCATGTCGGCGCGGTGCTGGAGCAGCTGGTTCTGGGCCGAGTTCAGCAGCTGCATGTTCATGTTGAACTGCTCGGGCAGGCTGCCGGAGTGCTTCGACTTGAGCTCCGTCAGCCGCTTCTCCAGATCGCGAACCTCGGCCTCGAGCTTCTGCGCCTGCTCGGACAGGAACTGCGTCGCGCCCTCGGCGCGCTGCTTGCGGGTGCGGTCGTTCTCCGCCAGGTAGAGTTCCATCAGGCGCTGGGCGACCTTCTGCGCGACGACCGGGTCGCGATCCTCGAAGGAGAGGTTGAAGGCGATCGAGGCCTGCGGCTGCCGCTGGTATTTCGTCGGCTGCTGGCCGCTCAGATTGGCGCTGACCACCTCGAGCAGCACCTTGGAGCGGAACGCCGCGATCACCATCGAGATCGGCTGTTCCTGGCGCATGCCCGCATAGAGGTCGAACTGGTCGATGATGCCCATCATGTGGTCCGAGGTCATCACGCGCTGCTGGATCAGCTGCAGGCGCTCGGCCGCGAAGGATGAGACCGTCGACTTCACCAGGTCGGCCGGCACCTCGGGCTCCTCGATCAGGATCGTCGCCGTGGAGCGATAGGTGTCAGGCCAGGTGACGACCGTATAGGCGGTGAGGCAGAAGCCCAGGATCGCGATCAGGATCCCGGCCCATTTCCGGCGGCGGAGTGCCCCGAAGATGTCGATGTTCACGAGGCGATCGTCGACGTTGCTCACGGACCTGCCTATGCTTTCTGAAACTGCGTTGCGCCTGGCCGCGGCCGGCGTGGGAAGGCCGGTCGACTTGCGTCGGCTGCCCTCCTGGAGGCCGCCGCGACCCTATCACGGCTGGGTTAGCAATCTAAATAGACAAGCGCTTGTTCCCAAAGCGAAAGCCTACCGGATATTGTGTTCATTTTATGTTATTCTGGCAAAGTGCGGGACGAGGCGCTGTGACCAATGTCGCCATCCCGCCGGGCGGCCCACTGCCGCCCGGATGACGCCCACTGCCCGCCGCCCGCAGGCCCCATGTTGCACCGCAGCGAAAAATCGCGCAAGTATCCTGTCGATGCGCATCCGGAACCATGATCGGAGCCTGCGGTTAGGCGGTGACGCCACCCCAGTCCGCGCCACCGTCCGTACAACAGTCCACGGGCGTATGCCGGAAGCTCCTTGCGGTAAGCTCAGCAGGAAATGCAGCATGGACGTCATCGCGGCGCGACCCATCGCCCTCACCTGGCATTGCCACCAAGCGCACGCCGCGCCCCCCGGGCCGGCGGCATGGCGCCCGGCATGAGGCCGCAATCCGGCGGCCCTGCGCGCAAGCGGCGGGTCGCCTTCATCCTCAATTCCCTGGCCGGCGGCGGCGCGGAAAGGGTGATGTGCACCTTGCTGCGCGCATCCGCGGTGGAACGCGCCGATCATGACATCTTCCTCATCCTGCTTGACCGCGACCCGCCCGCCTATGACGTGCCGGACTGGGTCGAGGTGGTGCAGCTCGACTGCCGGCACGGGCTGCTGGGCAGCTTCGCCGGGGTGTTCGGCGCATTGCGCCGGCTGCGGCCCGATATCACCCTCAGCTTCCTGACCCGGGCCAATGTCGCCAACGTGGCGGCGGCGTCGCTGCTGCGGCTGCCGGCGATCGTCAGCGAGCGGGTCAACACCTCCAGCCACCTGCGGCACGGGCCGGGCGCGGCGGTGGCGCGAAAACTGGTGCGCTGGTTCTATCCGCTGGCCGATGCGGTGATCGCGGTGTCGCCGGGCGTGGCGGAGGATCTGCAGCGCAATTTCGGCGTGCCGGGCGAGAAGATCAGCGTGATTTCCAATCCGATCGACGGCGACGAGCTGCGCGCCCGCGCCGGCGATGCGGGCCCCGCCGAAGACGGCCCCGCCGTCGCCGCGATGGGGCGGCTGGTGCCGAACAAGAATTTCCGCGTGCTGATCGACGCCTTCGCGCGCGCCGGCCTCGCGGGTAAGCTGCTCATCCTGGGCGAGGGGCCGGAGCGCGCCGCCCTGCAGCGCCAGGCGGAGGCCCTGGGCCTGGACGGCCGCGTGGTCATGCCGGGCTTCTCGGCCAACCCGTTTCCCGCGCTGAGCCGGGCCGGCGTCTTCGTCCTGCCGTCGAATGCCGAGGGATTCCCCAACGCGCTGCTGGAAGCAATGAGCGTCGGCGCGCCGGTGATCTCGACCAACTGCCCGTCCGGCCCGGCGGAGGTGCTGGCCGGGGTCCCGCGCGAGGCCGTCGGCGAGGAGCTCTGCCTGGCCGAATACGGCATCCTCGTTGCACCCGACAACGCCGACGCCATGGCGGACGCCCTGCGCGCGATGCAGGACCCGGCACGCCGCGCGCGGTACAAGGAGCAGGCGGTCAGGCGCGCCGCGGATTACAGTGTCGCGCGCGCCAAGGACGCCTATTGGCAGGTCATCCGCGCCAGGCTGGCCGCCGCCGCGCGCGGTCCCGGATGAGCAATACCACGAGCAACAGGTTTCGAGGCCCGACGTGACCCCCGACGTGACCCCCGACGTGACTACAGCCACCAAAGCAATTCGCATCTGCGTCGCCGGGCTGCGCGGCATTCCGGGCGTCATGGGCGGGATCGAATCGCATTGCGAGCAGGTGTTTCCGCGGCTGAAGGCGCTGGGCGGCAATTACGACATCACCGTCATCGGCCGCCGCTCCTACATTCCGGCGCAGCCTTACGAGTACAAAGGGCTGCGCGTGGTGGCGCTGCCGACGATCCGGAACAAGTATCTCGAGGCGATCTCGAACACGGCCATTGCCGTGCTCTATGCGCGCTTCGCCCTCAAGAGCGACATTCTCCACATCCACGGCATCGGCCCGGCCCTGATGGCGCCGCTGGCGCGCGCGCTCGGCATGAGGGTCGTGGTCACGCATCACGGCAAGGATTTCGAGCGCGAGAAATGGAGCGCGCCGGCGAAGGCGGTGCTGCGCCTGGGCGAGCGGGTCGCGGTCGCCGCCGGCCACCGCGTCATCGTGGTGTCGCGGTCGGTGACGGAGGAACTGCGCCGCCGCCACCCGGCGCTGGCGGCGAAGATCAGCTACGTGCCGAACGGGATGACGGAATTTCCCGAGGCCCGGGGCGGGCCGGAGGACGGCGCGGTCCTGACGCGGTTCGGCGTCGCGCCCGGCCGCTATATTCTCGCGGTCGGCCGACTGGTTCCGGAGAAGGGGTTCCACGACCTGATCGCGGCCTTCAAGAGCGCGCAGCCGGCGCACAAGCTCCTCATCGTCGGCAAGGCGGATCACGAGAACGCCTATTCGCGCGGCCTGCTGGCCGAGCAGAGCGACCGCGTGGTCTTCGGCGGCTTCCAGGGGCATGACGTGCTGAAGGTGCTGTACCGGCAGGCGGCGCTCTTCGTGCTGCCGTCGACCCATGAGGGGCTGCCGATCTCGGCACTCGAGGCGGCCAGCCAGGAGGCGCCGATCCTGCTCAGCGACATCCAGCCCAACCTGGACATCGAGTTGGCGGCGGCGAACTACTTCCCCGTCGGCGATGTCGCGGCGCTGAGCGCGAAGCTGCGCGGCGACTACGCTTCGTATCGCGTCGACCGCCAGGCCATGGCGGCGCGGTTCGACTGGGGCCGCATCGCGGAAGCGACGGAGCGGATCTACGCGGCGCTAGCGCCGCTGCCAGATGGCGACGATTGAGGGATTGGGCGCCGGCCGCAGCACGCCCTTCTCCCCCGGCACAGGCGGTTCCACGGGCAGGGAGATGGGAAGGCCGGTGCCGGTGTTCTGGTAGCCGACGACGCGGCCGGCGGCGTTCAGCAAGAGAAAGATGTTCATGTGGCTGAAAATCTTCGCGCCGTTCTGGAAGCAATCCAATTGCCATGGCCCATCCATGCTGAGGATCTCCGAGCGCATGCGCTGCTCGCTCGTCATCGCCGCGGAACTCGCCGACGCCTTCGCCTCGGCGGCGGCAGGGTCTCGATGGGATTCGGTGCGATTGGACATTCCAGGCTCCGGTTGAAACCTTCGCGCACCTGCACGCTAAGGTGAGGTCTCAGGATCGTCAAATATAACAACCAAAGTCTTAATCGAGGCCGCGGCGGCCGCGACCAGCCCGGACGACGAGTCCTTTCCCCGTCGTCAGGGAAGCGCGTCGCGGCGATATTGTTCCGCTTGGCGCCCGGTCGCCCGCCAGCGGTCAAGCTTCTCGCGCCTGCGAAGGCGGGCGGCGACGCCACAACTCCTTGATCGTGCGGCGCAATGCACCCCCGCGGGCCCGCTGCCCTGCCGCAGCGCAGCGGTCACTCGCGCCAGCCGATCTCGGCCAGCACCGGCAGATGGTCGGAATCGATCCGCGTGCCGGCGGCGAAGCCGGACACCACCGCGCGCCCGCGCGCCAGGACGTGATCCAGCGGCAGGCGCAGCGGCCAGGGCAGCTGCGCCGGCCAGGTGGCGGCCCAGCCGGCCCGGTTGTCGAGGCCGGTCCTGGCGCGAAAGGCGCGCTGCACCCGGCTCCACGGCACGGCATTCATGTCGCCGAGCAGCACCAGATCCGGCGCCTGCCCGTTGAGGAACCTGGCCAGCCTGCCGGCTTGCGTGGCCTGCCGGTTGAAGGGCACGGAAGCCTCCAGGTAATCCGCCGGATCCGCCGCCGCGGCGTCGTACCAGCGGCTTTCCTCCTTGCGCACCAGCGGCCTGGTCAGATGCGTCACCAGGATGGTGAGGCGCCGGTCCTGCCACAGGATGTCGCCGCCGGCGACGATCGGATTCGATTTCCAGATCCGTCCCGCGATCGGCCGCTCGATCGGCCAGTTCGACAGCAGCATGGTTTCGCAATCGGGCTCCTGCGCGAAGCAATCGACGCGGTAGGGATAGCGGTCGATCACCGGCTGCAGCGAGCGCCGCCACTCCGCGGTCATCTCGACCAGCCCGATCACGTCGGCGCCGCTGTCGATCAGCGCGGCGACGGTCGCCGCGCGGCGCGGCGCGATGTGCCAGAGATTGACCGAGAGAACCTTCAGCGTCGTCGCGCCGGAGAGCCCCGGCGCGCCGCCCGCGTCGATGGCCTGATTGACAGTCGGGGCGGCCAAGGTGGCGGCCAGGGCAAGCGACGCGGCGAGCCGCAGCCAGCGGCGCAGCAGCAGCGCGAGCATCGCGCTGAGCA
>JAEUKU010000292.1 GCA_016794075.1 Rhodospirillaceae bacterium | reverse complement strand
CAATACTCGCTGCAGCCGGTCAAGCCGAATATCGGCAAGAAGCGCTAGCGCGCCCTAGACGACCGCGAGGACCACCGCGGCGTAGTGCACCGCCGCCGCCGCCAGCACGAAGCCGTGCCAGATCGCGTTCTGGAACGGCAGCCGCTCCCAGACATGGAACAGCACGCCGATGGTGTAGAGCGCGCCGCCGATGGCGATGAGGGCGAAGGTGGTCGGCCCCAACGCGACGAAGAGCGGATAGAAGGCGCTGATCCCCACCCAGCCGAGCAGCAGATAGGGCAGCACCGACAGCGCGCCCAGGCGCCGCGGCTGCCACAGCTTCAGCACGATGCCGGCGACCGCCAGCGACCAGATCAGCGTCGTCAGCACCACCGACCAGCCGCCTTCCAGCGCCAGCACGGTGAAAGGCGTGTAGCTGCCGGCGATCATGGCGAAGATCGCGGCGTGGTCGAAGCGCTGCAGCAGGTCGCGCCGCGGATGGGCCCGCGGAAAGTTCTGGGCCAGATGGTACGCCGCCGAGCACACCAGCATGGCGACCAGCCCGGCGACATAGATCAGGATGGCCGCGAGCTCCAGCGCGCTGCCATGCCCGGCGATCAGGCTCACCAGCGTCACGCCGCCGGCGAGGCCGCTCAGGATGCCGAGGACATGCACCGTCGCGTCCGCGGCCAGTTCGCTCCTGGTCGGAATCCTGGGCGAAATCCTGGGCGGCTTCCGCCCCGGCGGACGGCCGGGTGTGTCGGCGGGAGCGTCAGGCTGGCGGCGAAGGGTGCGGTCGATTGCCTGCATGAGTCATAGATGGTGATGCGCGGGCGATCCTGCGGGAAGAATGTGACGGGATTGCGGTTGTTCCGGCGACCGCGGGCTGGCAGCCGGCCGGCCCCGGACCTATCTCTGACTGAGGCTCGCCGCCAATCCCGACGCCAGAGGAGCATCCGATGACCGCCACCGCCAGGCAACCGGGTCCCGACCATCCGATCAGCATCGCGCCGGAGCCGCGCCGCGTCACCGTGCGCTTCGCCGGCCGGATCGTGGCCGAGACGCAGCGGGCGCTCGCCCTCAAGGAGGCGAGCTATCCGCCCGTCTTCTATATCCCGCGCGAAGATGCCCGCATGGCGCATTTCGTGGCCAGCGAGAAGCGGACCTATTGCCCCTACAAGGGCGATTGCGGCTATTTCACCCTGCAGGCGGGCGGCGAGACCGCCGAGGACGCCGTATGGAGCTACGAACGGCCCTATGCGGCGGTGCGGCAGATCGCCGGCCACCTGGCCTTCTATCCCGACAGGGTCGAGATCGAGCTGTCCTGATCCGGCGTCGACCTGCTTCAGAAGCCGAAATCCAGCCGTTCCTGCTGCTCGCTGCCGTGGCGGCCGGGCTCGCTATCGACGGTACGGCTGAAGGCGAAGCGCGGCTGGTTGCGGAAATAGAGCACGACGCAGTCCTGGCCGGCGAGCGAGCGGCAGCCGTTCAGCGCCGGGATCGAGTAGTTGCTGGCCTTGCAGGTGGTGTCGTCGCACCAGGTGAAGAAGGAGTTGCGGCCATCGGCGGAGACCGCGAAGGCGCCCGGCCGCGTGGCGCGAACCAGCGCCAGGTATTTGGTGAGCTGGCCCGAGGTCGCGTTGCTGATGCTGAGCGGCGCGCCGGTGGCGGGGGCGGAGGCGCGCTCCCCGGAACCGGCGCAACCGGCGAGGGCAAGCAGCAGGAAGGTTGCGGCGGCGCGCCATGCGGGCGCAGTACGAAGACTGGACAAGGCGGTCACCCCTTCAGGCCATGGCGGCGCGGCTTGCGCGCCTGCCCCCGAGTCTTACTCCGAGCCGGGCCGCAGCGCCAAGGGTGCCTGCGGTCGCAGGAGGTCAATCGGAACGCCCCGCGCCCGGCGCGGTTATTGGCGCATGCCACCCCGGGGGCCCGCAGGCTAGAATGGTCGCATGATCTGGACACCGATTGACTCCGTCCTGGCCTGGCTCGGCACGCTGCTGCATGTCGGCCTGGCCGCCGCCGTCACCCTGCATGCGCTGTTGAAGAAGCGCGACGTGGCGGCGGCCATCGCCTGGATCGGGCTGGCCTGGCTGTCGCCGATCGTCGGGCCGGTGCTCTACGTCGTCTTCGGCATCAACCGGATCGAGCGCAAGGCGCGCCGCCTGCGCAGCCGCCGCGGCGGCCTGTGGATCGACGACCCGGCCACCTTCGCGGTGGCGCGCGAGGATCATCTGGCGCCGCTGCAGCACGCGATCGGCGTGCTGACCCGCCGGCCGCCGCGCGACGGCACCGCGCTCAGCATCCTGCGCAACGGCGACGAGGCCTATCCGCCGATGCTGGCGGCGATCGACGGGGCGGAGCGCAGCGTCTGCCTGGTGAGCTACATCTTCGACGACGACGAAGCCGGCAGCCGCTTCGTCGACGCCCTCATCGCGGCGCATCGGCGCGGCGTCCAGGTGCGGGTCATCGTCGACGGCATCGGCAGCGGCTATTTCCGGTCCCCCGCGCATGCGCGCCTCGCCGCGGCGGGCGTGCCGGCGGCGCGCTTCCTGCACAGCTTCGTGCCCTGGCGCACCTCGTTCTTCAACCTGCGCAACCACAAGAAGATCCTGGCGGTCGACGGCGCGCGCGCCTTCATCGGCGGCATCAACATCCAGTCCGAGAACGTGCTGGCGCTCAATCCCGCCTGGCCGGTGCGCGACATGCATTTCGGCATCGCGGGCCCAGTGGTGGGGCAGATCGTCGAGGCCTTCGCCGCCGACTGGCATTTCTGCACCGGGGAGGATCTGAAGGGTCCGGCCTGGTTCCCGCAGCTCGGCCCCGCCGGCCCGGCCAGCGCGCGCGTCATCACCTCCGGCCCCGACGACGAGCTGGAGCGCATCGGCCTGGCGATGATCGCCGCGGTGGGCGTGGCGCAGCGCTCCATCCAGATCATCACGCCCTATTTCCTGCCCGATGCGCGCTTCGTCTCGGCGCTCGGACTCGCCGCCATGCGCGGTGTCGCCGTCGACATCGTGCTGCCGGAGAAATGCGACCACCGCCTGCTCGACTGGGCGATGGCCGCGCATATCCCGCCGCTGATCGCGAGCGGCGTGCGCTTCTGGCGCGCGGCGCTGCCCTTCGAGCATTCCAAGCTGATGGCGGTGGACCAGGCGTGGTCGCTGATCGGCAGCGCCAACTGGGACATGCGCAGCCTGCGGCTCAATTTTGAGATCACCCTGGAGGTCTGCTGCCCGATCTTCAGCCGGCTGGTCGGCGAAGCCATCACCGCCAAGCAGGATCACCGCATCCTGGCCGAGCAGCTCGACGCCCGGCCGCTCTGGGCGCAGCTGCGCGACAGCGCCGCGCGGCTGCTGTTACCGTATCTCTAGGCCGGCAGCCCCCGCGATTCGCATACATAAATATTAATGGTGTGACGCAGCTTACCTTGCCGGCGGAACGAATCCATCTGCCGCTTGTTCGCTTACCGGGGACAGCCCAACTTATGTCGGTTGGAGCTCCACGTCAGGAGGGCGCGGTCATGAGTGCGGAAGGGGCACAGGAGAATCGCGGGCCCGCTTTCGACTTGTCGGCGATGACCGAGCGTGAAGTGGCGGACGCCATCGCCCGTCAGCTCGACGCGTTCAAGCGCGCGCACAACTCTCCCGAAATCGGCTCGGTCTACGAGCGGCCGAAGGGCACGGCGCCGAACGCCGAATCCGGTGTCGGCGCCGCCAAGGCACCGGTGGAAATGGCGAAGCCGTCGACACCCGCTGCCGTGGCGCGCCCGCCCGCGATGCCGCCGCGCGACCTCCGCGCCGCCAGGAACCCGATCGCGCGCAAACCTGTATCGCCCAAGGATGAATCGTCACGTGCCGATCAGGCGCATCCGATCCTGCGCACCCATCTCGGTGCGCGCGCTCTGGCGCAAGCTTCGGCCGGCGATCCGGAGCCGCGCGTTCCGGACCGGGAATTGCCGCCGGCGCACCGGCCGGAAGCTCTGCCGGACGTTCCACCCGATGTGAGGCAGGTTCGCGACGGCTACAGCAAGGACTTCACCGTCCTTCTCCGCACCGAGCGGCGCCAGGTGGGGACCGACTGGATCCGGACGGTGCCGGCTGCGGCTGTCGCGCCGGCAGCGCGGGCCGAGGCCCGGCTGCCGGAGCCGGCGCGCGAACTGGTGGTCGCGCATCCGCCGCAGCCGCGGCGCCGGGCGGGCTTGCTGGCCGGCGTCGCGCTGACGACGCTGCTGGCGGCGGGGAGCTGGGGATATTGGCAGCTCGGCGACACGGGGCGCCTTGGGTCGGCGGTCACGATCGCGGTGGAGCTTGGATCGGCTTGGTCCGTCCCGGAGCCGGCCCCGCAGCCGCAGGCCGAAACGCAGCAGGCCGAAGCGCAAACCCTGCCCGCAGCGCAGGCCGAGCCGACGCGAGATCAGGTTGCCGCCCTCGCGCCGTCGCCGGCGCCGCTCAACGTCCCGGACTCCGGTGTGGCGGACAGCGGCCAGGAGGTTGCGGCCCCCGCTATCGCCTTGTCGAGAACCGCCTTGTCGAGAACGGCGTTGTCGGAAACCGCTGCGTCGCGACTCGTTTCCCCTGGGCAGGCGGAAGAGACTGCTGCCGTGCCGGTTCCCTTGCCGGCGGGCACCTCGGAAGCGCAAGAGGCGATGGGTCCTCCGCCGGAGCTCGCGCGCATCGCCCCGCTGGTCAAGCCGCCCTTGCCCGCGTCGCCGGCGCCGGCAAGCCGGCTCGTGGACCGGCCGGCCGATCCGCTACCGCCCATCGGCGCGCCGGTGGACCTGACGGCGCAGCCCTTCGTGCCCTTGGTTCCCGTTCCCGACCAGGTCGGCGAGGACGAAATCACGCCGGTCGAGTTGTTCGTTCCATCCGCCGGTCCTCCGCCGGAAGACGAATCGAACCCACCGACGGAGGACGATTCGAATCTGCCGCCGGAGCAGCAGGTGTCGAACGACGCCGCCACGCCCACCGGCGCGCGCGGGGATGGCGAATCCAACGCCGGCGGTGCCGGAAGCAATGACGCCCCAGGTGGTGGTGGCGGCGGCGATTCCGACGGCGGTGGCGGTGGTGGCGATTCCGGAGGGGGCGGCGACGGTGACGGCGGGGGCGGCTCCGGTGGCGATGGCTCGGGCGGTGACGGCTCGGGCGGTGACGGCTCGGGCGGTGACGGCTCTGGTGGTGACGGCTCTGGTGGTGACGGCTCTGGTGGTGACTCGGGCGGAGGAGATGGCGGCGGCGGCGATTCCGGCGGTGGCGGTGATTCCGGCGGCGGTGGTGATTCCGGCGGTGGCGGCGATTCCGGCGGTGGCGGTGATTCCGGCGGCGGTGGGGATTCCGGCGGCGGTGGTGATTCCGGTGGTGGCGGTGATTCCGGCGGCGGTGGTGATTCCGGCGGTGGCGGTGATTCCGGCGGTGGTGGTGATTCCGGCGGCGGGGATTCCGGTGGTGGCGGCGATTCCGGCGGCGGCGGCGACACAGGCGGGAGTGATTGAGGCGGCGGTGACGCCAGTGGAGGCGGGCCGGCGCCCGCCTGCTGCCCGCCTGCTGTTGCG
>JAEUKU010000278.1 GCA_016794075.1 Rhodospirillaceae bacterium | reverse complement strand
GCCTGGCGGCCGGCGAAGCCGATGCCGCGCACGGCATCGACCACATCCGGAAGGAGTTGCGGCGGCTGGGGCGCATGGCGCGCCTGATGGATCGAGGCGAGCTGGCGCACTTCATCGATGTGGCGGGAGAGGTGGCGTCCGAGGCCGCTGCCGCTAACGGCAAATAGGCCAGCCGTCTGCTCAGCTGGGGTTCGGCGGCGTCAGGCCGCAGCCGCGCAGGATGATCTCGGTCACCTGTCGGGCGACGGCCTTGTACTCTTGCTGGGAAAGCTGATCGCGTCCCAGCACGGCGGAGATCTGCGCGGCGAAATCGGCATAGGTCTGGGTGCTGGCCCAGATCATGAACAGCAGATGGCGCGGGTCGACTTCGCGCATCTTGCCCGCCGTGATCCAGCCCCTGATGACCTTGGCCTTGGCCTCGACCCAGCTGCGGAGCTCGGATCCGAGATAGGTGCCGAGATGCGGCGCACCATGGATGACCTCGTTGGCGAAGACGCGGGACGGGATCGGCTGCTCGCGCGCCAGTTCGATCTTGGCGGTGATGTAGTGGGCAAGGGCGTGGGCCGGGTCGGCCTCGGCGGTGATCTCGTCCGCCGTATGGAGCCAGGTGTTGACGATCCCGGTCAGCACCTGCTGGTAAAGGTCATCCTTGGTCTTGAAGTAGTAGTGCAGGTTCGCCTTGGGGATGCCGGCCCGGCGGGCAATTTCCGCCGTCGTGGCGCCGTTGAAGCCGGCCTCGGCAAAGACGGACTCCGCCGCGTCCAGGATGCGCCGTTCGATGCTGGCGCGGCTGCGCTGGCGGATGCCGCCGCCGTGGTCCGGTTCGACCGGAATTGCGTCGTTATTTGCCAAGGCCCCTGCTCTCCATTTGCAGCGCACTCTTATTGGACCCGCTGCACAGGCGGAAGCAAAGAAAAAACTTGATCGTTTGGTCAAAAACAATCTTGATCAAATGGTCAGGATTCTCCACAATCCCTCTGAGCCTAAGCCAGTGACGGCTTGCCGCCGCGCCGTTGAAACAGCGCGGCCCGAGCCGGGAATTTGTGCCAGCGACCTTGGGAGGGGTTGATGACGCAATCGGCAACGCCGGACATCGCCGCCGGACGCCTGCGAGCGGACGACCTCGCCGCCAATTTCGATGACGTGAAGCCGCCGCTCGACCGCAAGAAGGCGCTGATCGAAAGCAGCCGCTGCTATTTCTGCCACGATGCGCCCTGCGTCGAAGCCTGCCCGACCTCGATCGACGTGCCGAACTTCATCCGCATGATCAACACCGGCAACACGCTGGGTGCGGCGGAGGAGATCCTGGACGCCAACATCCTCGGCGGCATGTGCGCGCGGGTCTGCCCGACCGAGATCCTGTGCGAGGACAAGTGTGTCCGCAACACGTCCGAGGACAAGCCGGTCAATATCGGCATGCTGCAGCGCTATGCGGTCGATCACCTGCTGCAGAGCAACCATCGCCCCTTCGCCCGACAGAAACCGACCGGCAAGCGTGTCGCCGTCGTCGGCGGCGGACCGGCGGGGCTATCCTGCGCGCACGCTTTGGCGATCCATGGCCACGACGTCACCATCTTCGAAGCCAGGCCGAAGCTGGGCGGCCTAAACGAATACGGCATCGCCGCCTACAAGACGGTGAACGACTTCGCGCAGAAAGAGGTGCAATTCATCCTGTCGATCGGCGGCATCTCGGCGAAGACAGGGCAGGCGCTCGGTCGCGACGTCACCCTCGATCAGCTGCGCAAGGATTTCGACGCGGTGTTCCTCGGCTTCGGCCTTGCCGGCGTCAACGCGCTGGGGCTGGCGGATGAGGACAAGCTAAGCGGCGTCGAGGATGCCGTCGCCTATATCGCCGATCTGCGCCAGGCCGCCGACAAGTCGAAGCTCAAGGTCGGGCGCAAGGTCGTCGTCATCGGCGGCGGCAACACCGCCATCGACATTTCGGTGCAAACCAAGCGCCTGGGCGCGGAAGACGTGACCCTGGTCTATCGCCGCGGGCCGGAGCATATGAGCGCCACCTGGCACGAGCAGGAATTCGCCCAGGTCAACGGTGTGAAGTTGAAGCATTGGGCGCGGCCAATCCGCCTCCTCGGCCACAACGGCGCGATCAAGGAAGTGGAGTTCGAGCGCACTGCCCTCGACGATCGCGGCCAGCTGGTCGGTACCGGCGAGACGTACAGCATCCTCTGCGACCAGGTGTTCAAAGCGATCGGACAGAAGCTGGTCAAGGACCCGGTCAACGGCAAGGCGCGGGAATCGCTTGATTTGCATGGCGGCAAGATCGCCGTGAACGAGGAGCGCAAGACCTCGCTGGGCAATGTCTGGGCCGGCGGCGATTGCATCGCCAGCGGCATCGACCTCACCGTGCAGAGCGTCGAGGACGGCAAGGTGGCCGCCCGGTCCATCGACCGCTACCTGCGCGGCAAATAACCCAAGCGATTGCTCCTAGGGAGAACCAGGATGGCCGACCTTCGCAGCAACTTCATCGGCATCAAGTCGCCCAATCCGTTCTGGCTCGCCTCGGCGCCGCCGACGGACAAGGAATACAACGTCGTGCGCGCCTTCAAGGCGGGCTGGGGCGGCGTGGTATGGAAGACGCTGGGCGAGAATCCGCCGGTGGTGAATGTCAGCTCGCGCTACGGTGCGCTGCATTCCGCCGACCAGCGCATGATCGGCTTCAACAACATCGAGCTGATCACCGACCGGCCGCTCGAAGTGAACCTGCGCGAGATCAAGCAGGTGAAGCGCGACTGGCCGGACCGCGCCGTCGTCGTCTCGCTGATGGTGCCCTGCACCGAGGAAGCCTGGAAAGGCATCCTGCCGCTGGTCGAGGAGACCGGCGCTGACGGGGTCGAACTCAATTTCGGCTGCCCGCACGGCATGTCGGAGCGCGGCATGGGTTCCGCCGTCGGCCAGGTGCCCGAGTATGTCGGCATGGTCGCCAAGTGGTGCAAGCAATACACCCGCATGCCGGTGATCGTGAAGCTGACGCCCAACGTCACCGACGTACGCAAGCCGGCGCGCGCGGCGAAGGAGGGCGGCGCGGATGCCGTCTCCCTCATCAACACCATCAACTCGATCACCTCGATCGACCTCGACATCATGGCGCCGACGCCGACGGTGGATGGCAAGGGCACCCATGGCGGCTATTGCGGCCCGGCGGTGAAGCCGATCGCCATGCACATGGTCGCCGACATCGCCCGCGACAAGGACACCTTCGGCCTGCCGATCTCGGCCATCGGCGGAATCGCCAATTGGCGCGACGCGGCGGAGTTCATCGCGCTCTCGGCCGGTACGGTACAGGTCTGCACCGCGGCGATGCATTACGGCTTCCGCATCGTCGACGACATGATCTCCGGCCTCGCCAATTGGATGGACGGCAAGGGCTACAAGACCATCGAGGATTTCCGCGGCAAGGCGGTGCCCAACGTCACCGACTGGCAGTTCCTCAACATCAATTACAAGTCGATCGCCAGGATCGACCAGGACAAGTGCATCAAGTGCGGCCTGTGCCACATCGCCTGCGAGGACACCTCGCACCAGGCGATCGCCGCCCAGCGCGTGGACGGCAAGCGGCGCTACGAGGTGATCGACGCCGAATGCGTGGGCTGCAATTTGTGCAACCATGTCTGCCCGGTGCCCGACTGCATCTCCATGGTCGCGGTCGAGACCGGCAAGCCGTATCTCAACTGGACGCAAGACCCTCGCAACCCGATGCGCAAGGCGGCGGAATAGGGTAGAGTTTGCGCGAAGATCAGGGAAACGGCCCGGAAAGGGCCATCACAGGCTGACAAGGGGGACTGGAGATGACGTTTTCTCGTCGGAATGTCCTGCTCGCGACGGGCGGGGCGGCGGCTCTTTCGGCGTTCGGCGGCTTGGGCCGGCGCGCCTGGGCGGCGGACAAGGTGAAAACCGCGGCGATCTATACCGTGCCGGTGGAGCAGCAATGGGTCAGCCGGATCCACAAGGCGGCCACCGCCGCCCAGGAACGCGGCGACATCGAATACACCTTCTCTGAAAAGGTCTCGAACACCGATTACGAGCGCGTCATGCGCGAATATTGCGAGGCCGGGCACCAGCTGATCGTCGGCGAGGCCTTCGCGGTAGAGGACGCCGCCCGCGCGGTGGCCAAGGACTATCCGGATCGCGCCTTCCTGATCGGCTCCAGCTTCAAGCCGGATGCGGCGGTGCCGAACTTCGCCGTCTTCGACAACTACATTCAGGACGCCTCCTATCTGACCGGAATCGTTGCCGGCGCCATGACCAAGGCGAAGAACATCGGC
>JAEUKU010000255.1 GCA_016794075.1 Rhodospirillaceae bacterium | reverse complement strand
TCGGGCGCGAACCCGCCCTTGGCGGCTGATGTAGGCATGTTGAGCTCTCGCAGGAAGGCATCGCGGATCTGTGTGAGCGACCCGTCGACGCTATCGCCATACCTTGCATGCATTGCGTTGGCGACGTGCCGTGCCACGTCCGACAGGATGATACCCCAGGCGATCTGCTCGGGTGCCTCGTGCTTCTCATACATGCCGATATTGATTGCGCAATGCAGGCCGCCTTCTGCGATCCAGGCGCGCAGCATTTCGACCGAATCCTTGTCCCGAAGCGCGGCATCGGGAACACTACACGGTTTCATGGGAACACCCTTGTAGCTAAGCGTTGTGACCCAACCCACACTGCGCCCGGTGGCGCAGCAGGTGATCGGCCAGCACCACGGCCATCATGGCTTCGCCGACCGGCACGGCGCGGATGCCGACGCATGGGTCGTGGCGGCCGGTGGTCGACACGTCGATCTCGTTGCCGCCGACATCGACGCTGCGGCGCGGCGTGTTGATGGAGGAGGTCGGCTTCACGGCGAAGCGTACCACCACGTCCTGGCCGGTCGAGATGCCGCCGAGGATGCCGCCCGCCATATTGGACAGGAACTTGACCTTGCCGCCTTCCATGCGCATCTCGTCGGCGTTCTCCTCGCCCGAGAGCGCGGCGGCGGCGAATCCAGCGCCGATCTCGACGCCCTTCACCGCGTTGATGCCCATCATCGCCGCCGCCAGGTCGGCATCGAGCTTGCCATAGAGCGGCGCGCCGAGGCCGGCGGGCACGCCGCTGGCGATCACCTCGACCACCGCGCCAACGGAGGAGCCGGCCTTGCGCGTCGCGTCGAGCAGCGTTTCCCAGCTTTCCACGACGCCTGCATCGGGGCTCCAGAACGGATTGCGCTCGGTCTCCGCCCAGTCCCAGCGGTCGCGCGAAATGCCGACGCCGCCGATCTGGATCAGCGCACCCTGGATCTGCACCGGCGCGGGCAGCAGATGCGCCAGCACCTTGCGCGCCACGGCGCCGGCGGCGACGCGCGACGCCGTCTCCCGCGCCGAGGAGCGGCCGCCGCCGCGATAGTCGCGGAGGCCGTATTTGGCCCAGTACGTGTAATCGGCGTGACCCGGACGGAACTGGTCCTTGATCTTGCCGTAATCCTTGCTGCGCTGGTCTTCGTTCTTGATCAGGAGCGAGATCGGCGTGCCGGTGGTCCTGCCCTCGAACACGCCGGAGAGAATCTCCACCGCGTCCGGCTCGCGCCGCTGGGTGACGAAGCGCGACTGGCCCGGCTTGCGCTTGTCGAGCCAGGTCTGGATGTCGGCCTCGGCCAGGCCGATGCCGGGCGGCGTGCCGTCGATCACGCAGCCGATCGCCGGCCCGTGGCTTTCGCCCCAGGTGGTGAAGCGGAACAGATGGCCGAAGCTGTTGTGGGACATCAGCGCCGGGTCTTCAGCCCTTGCGCTCGGAGAAGTCCGCCAGCATTTTCGCCAGCTCGCCGGCCGCGTCGGTGCGCATCATGCCGACCACGTTGTAGCCGCTGTCGACATGGTGCAGCTCGCCGGTGACGCCGCGCGACAAATCGCTCAGCAGATAGAGCCCAGCGTCGCCGACCTCGTCGATCGAGACGTTGCGCCCCAACGGCGCGTTCAGCTCGTTCCAGCGCAGGATGTGGCGGAAATCGCCGATGCCGGAGGCGGCCAGCGTCTTGATCGGTCCGGCCGAGATGGCGTTGACGCGGATGTTCTGGTCGCCGAGGTCGGCGGCGAGGTAGCGCACGGAGCATTCCAGCGCGGCCTTCGCCACGCCCATGACGTTGTAATGCGGCATCACCCGCTCGGCGCCGAAATAGGAGAGGGTGAGCAAGCTGCCGCCCTTCGCCATCAGGTGCCGCGCCCGCTCCGCCACCGCGGTGAAGGAGTAGCAGGAGATGTCCATCGTCAGGCGGAAATTGTCGCGCGAGGTGGTGACGTATTTGCCCTTGAGTTCCTCCTTGTCGGAGAAGGCGATGGCGTGGACCACGAAATCCAGGCTGCCCCATTCCCGCTTGAGCAGGGCAAAGGTCGCATCCATGCTGGCGTCGTCGGTGACGTCGCAGGGCGCCAGCAGCGTGGAGCCGACCGACTGGGCCAGGGGCTGGACCCGCTTCTGCAGTGCCTCGCCCTGATAGGTAAAGGCCAGTTCCGCCCCGGCCTCATGCGCCGCCTTGGCGATACCCCAGGCGATCGAGCGATCATTGGCAACCCCCATGATGAGGCCGCGCTTGCCGGCCATCAGGCCGCTTTTCGAGTTCATTGAGTTCCCCGCCACAACATCTTGATTTCTTTAGAGGAATGCTGCGCATCCTACACCATTAGGCGGGGCGGTCAAACCGCCCGGCCATGGCTCCTCGCGGCCGTCAATCGGTGCCGAGCTTGCCCCGCACCTTGTAGGGATGGCGCTCTGCCGCGCGCTCAATCGCGGTCGTGAGGTCGGCATCGACGTGTTTGGGCAGCACCACCACCAGGCGGACATATTGATCGCCGCGCTCACCGCCCTTGCCGGCCTGGATGCCGCGGCCGCGCAGGCGCAGCTGGGTGCCGCTGTTCGATCCGGCCGGCACCTTGAGCGCGACGCGGCCATCGATGGTGGGCACGTTGATGCTGGCGCCGAGCACCGCCTCGTAGAGCGTGATCGGCAGCTCGACCAGCACATCGTTGCCGTCGCGGCTGAAGATCGGATGAGGTTCCACGGTGATTTCGATGAAAGCATCGCCGGCCGGCGCGCCGCCGCGCCCCGGCAGGCCCTGGCCCTTCAGGCGCAGGGTCTGGCCGCTATCGGTGCCGGGCGGCAGCTGCACCTCCAGCGTCTTGCCGTCGGCCAGGTTCAGCCGCTGCTTGGTGCCGAGCACGGCCTCGAGGAAGGGCACCCGGACCTGGTAGCTGACGTCGGCGCCCTTCAGCTTGATGTTGCCGCCATCACCTTTGCCGAAACCGAAGAAATCGCCGAACAAGTCGTCGGAGAAGCCTTCTTCCGACTCGAAGCCGAAGCCGCGGCCGCGCCGCGCGCCGGCCCCGCCGGCGCTGCCACCTGGGCGATGGTTGAACCGCGGCCCCCTGGGCTGGCCATGCTCGTCGATCTCGCCGCGATCGTATTTGCGGCGCTTCTCGGCATCGCTCAGCAGGTCGTAGGCGGCGGTGGTATCCTTGAACTGGGCCTCGATCTTCTTGTCGCCGGGATTGAGATCGGGATGCAGCTTCTTCGCCAGCTTGCGGTAGGCGCGCTTGATATCCTCGTCGCTGGCGCCGCGCGCGACACCCAGCACCTTGTAGGGATCGGCCATGTGCAGTCACCCTCCTGCGCCCAATAGTTAAGGGCGCAAGCGGGTGGCCGCAAGCCGTAGCTGACGACGGGGATGAGGCGGTTAGTTCACCAGCTTCCAGGTGCCGTCCGGCTGGCGGCAGGCCTGGCCGGTGCCGCTCTGGCTCTGGCCGCCGGCGGTGACGCCGGTCTGGTAGGTGCGGCAGGTGCTGCCGGCACTTTGATAGGTGTTGGTCGGCGTGGTGTAGCCGCTGGTGCCCTTTTCCGGGTTCGACCAGGTCGAGGTCTGGCCGTCGGCATTGTTGCTGAGCGCGTAATTGGCGTTGTTGTAGGCCGCCTGCCGATCGCGGGAATCGAGATAGGCGCCGACCTGGTTGCCGACCAGCCCACCCACCAGGGCGCCGGCGCCGACCGCCCACCATTTGCCGTCGCCGATGGCATAGCCGGCGGCGGCGCCACCGAGCGCGCCGAGCACGGTGCCGGTTTGTTGCGAGTTCTGGCAGCCGCCGGCCAGCACGGTCACGGCGGCAAGCGCCAGCAGCGTTTTGGTGGGCCAGGATCGACGCAGCAGCATGATATGGGCTTCCTCTTCACCGATCGGAGCGGCTGGCCGGCGACTCGCCGCCGCTTATCCACCTTCGAAAATGACGCCGCGACGGGCTGGATTCAATGCTATAGAAGGCCCTCTCGGCAATGTGACGCATCCGCGGAAGCCCTTGAAATAGCTCTGATTTGGCATGACCGACCACCCCAAGTCCGAACCCTACGACCTGTTTCACAAATGGCTGGCCGAGGCGGAAGCCAGCGAACCCAACGATGCCAATGCGATGGCCATCGCCAGCGTCGGCGCCGACGGCCAGCCCTCGGTGCGCATGGTACTGCTGAAGGACGCCGATCCGCGCGGCTTCGTCTTCTACACCAACTACGAAAGCCGCAAGGGCCGGCAATTGCTGGAAACCCGCAAGGCGGCCCTGGTGCTGCACTGGAAGACGCTGGGGCGCCAGGTGCGCGCCGAGGGCGTGGTCGAGACGGTGACGGCGGAGGAGGCGGATGCCTATTTCGCCAGCCGCCACCGCTCCAGCCAGATCGGCGCCTGGGCCTCGCAGCAATCGCGGCCGCTGGAAAGCCGCTTCGAGCTGGAGAAGCGGGTGGCGCTGTTCGCGGCGAAATACGCCATCGGCACGGTACCGCGGCCGCCCTACTGGTCGGGTTTCCGCGTGGTGCCCGACCGCATCGAATTCTGGGAGAACAAGCCCTTCCGGCTGCACGACCGGCTTGTCTATCATCGCGCCGGCGAGGGCTGGACCACGGAAAAGCTCTATCCCTGATGAACCAGATACCGACCGCACCGAACGCAGCGGCGAACAATCGCGCCGATC
>JAEUKU010000207.1 GCA_016794075.1 Rhodospirillaceae bacterium | reverse complement strand
GCCCTACATCTCCGCCTCCATCATCATGCAGCTGCTGACCTCGGTCTCGCCGACCCTGGAAGCCTGGAAGAAGGAAGGCGAGAGCGGCCGGCGCAAGATCAACCAGTACACCCGCTACGGCACGCTGATCCTGGCGCTGGCGCAGTCGCTGGGCATCGCCAACGGCCTGCAGAACATGACCGGCCCGAACGGCGGGGCGGTCATCGATCCGGGCTTCTTCTTCATCGCCACCACCGTCGTCACGCTGACCTGCGGCACCATGTTCCTGATGTGGCTGGGCGAGCAGATCACCGCGCGCGGCATCGGCAACGGCATCTCGCTCATCATCTTCGCCGGCATCGTCGCCCGCCTGCCCAGCGCGCTGTGGCAGATGTTCGAGCAGCTGCGCGCCGGCTCGATCAGCGGCTTCCTGGTCCTGGCCATCGCGCTCGGGGCGGTCATCGTCATCACCGGCGTGGTGTTCTTCGAGCGCGCCCAGCGGCGCCTCATCGTGCAATACCCCAAGCGACAGGTCGGCAACCGCATGTTCGGCGGCGAATCCTCGCATATGCCGCTGAAGCTCAACATGTCCGGCGTGATCCCGCCGATCTTCGCCTCGTCGCTGCTGCTGCTGCCGCTGACGGTCGCCAGCTTCTATTCGAATCGCGCCGATCTGCCCTCCTGGGTGCAGACGGCCATCGCCTGGTTCAGCCACGGCCAGCCGATCTATATCGGCCTCTATCTGGGCCTGATCGTCTTCTTCGCCTTCTTCTATACCGCGATCGTGTTCAATCCCGACGAGACGGCGGAGAATCTGAAGAAGAACGGCGGCTTCCTCCCCGGCATCCGGCCGGGCAAGAACACGGCCGAGCACCTTGACTACGTCCTGACCCGGCTGACCGTGCTTGGCGCCGCCTATCTGTGCGCCGTCTGCGTGCTGCCGGAAATCCTGATCTCGCAATACGCGGTGCCGTTCTACTTCGGCGGCACCTCGCTGCTGATCGTGGTTTCGGTCACCATGGACACGGTTTCGCAGGTCCATTCGCACCTGCTCGCCCATCGCTATGAAGGCCTCATCAAGAAAGCCAGGCTGAAAGGACGTCGGGGGTGAAGCTAATCCTGTTGGGTCCGCCTGGCGCGGGCAAGGGGACGCAGGCCAAGCGGCTGTATGACAAGCACAAGCTGGTCCAGCTTTCGACCGGCGACATGCTGCGGGCCGAGGTCGCCTCGGGCAGCGAGCTGGGCAGGCAGGCCAAGCAAGTGATGGAGGCCGGCCAGCTGGTCTCGGACGAGATCGTCATCGGCATCATCGACCATCGGATCGACGCGCCGGACTGCAAGTCCGGTTTCGTGCTGGACGGCTTTCCGCGCACGGAGAAGCAGGCGGTTGCGCTGGACGAGATGCTGCGCAAGAAGGGCGGCAAGATCGACGGCGTGATCGAGCTGGCGGTGGACGAGGCAGCGCTGGTCGAGCGCATCTCCGGCCGCTTCACCTGCGCCAAGTGCGGCGCCGGCTATCACGACAAGTTCCAGCAGCCGAAGAAGGCTGGTGTGTGCGACGTGTGCGGCGGCACCGAGTTCACCCGCCGCAAGGACGACAATGCCGAGACGGTGAAGGCCCGCCTGGTCGCCTACCGGCAGCAGACGGCGCCCATCCTGCCCTACTACAAGGCGAAGGGCCTGCTGCACCGGGTGGACGGCATGGCGGGGCTTGACCAGGTAACCAAGGAGATCGAGGCGGTCCTTTCCCGGATCAAGTCTTAACCTGTTGATCCAATTGACAAAAAGGATTCAAAAGAATCCTTGCTTGACAATTGACGAGGGCGCGAATCGCAATATAATGCGCGCCTTCTCGATCGCCGGGGGCGACCGGGCCGATTGGCTTTGCCCTGATCGAACAAGAGCTTAAGGAGCACTATCGTGGCGCGTATTGCTGGCGTGAACATTCCGACGCAAAAGCGGGTGATCATCGCCCTGACTTATATCCATGGCATCGGCCCGAAGAAGGCGAAGGATATCGCCACCAAGGTCGGTATTCCGCTCGATCGCCGCGTGTCGCAGCTGACCGACGCCGAAGTCGTGCGCATCCGCGAAGTCATCGACCAGGACTACCAGGTCGAAGGCGATCTGCGCCGCGAAGTGGCGATGAACATCAAGCGCCTGATGGACCTCGGCTGCTATCGCGGCCTTCGTCACCGCAAGGGTCTGCCGGTCCGCGGCCAGCGCACGCATACCAATGCGCGCACCCGCAAGGGCCCGGCCAAGGCGATCGCCGGCAAGAAGAAGACGGCCTAACGGCCCCTCATTTTAGAGAACGGACAGGATTATGGCGAAAGCTCCAGCAGCAGCGGCAGCGACCGGCGATAAGGCCAAGGAAGGCGGCCGGGTCAAGCGTCGCGAGCGCAAGAACATCAGCTCCGGCGTCGCGCATGTGAACGCCAGCTTCAACAACACCATGATCACCATCACCGACGACCAGGGCAACACCATCGCCTGGGCTTCGTCGGGTGCGCTCGGCTTCAAGGGTTCGCGCAAGTCGACCCCGTATGCCGCGCAGGTCGCCGCCGATTCCGCCGCCAAGAAGGCCTCGGAGCATGGCGTGAAGGTTCTCGAGGTTCAGGTGAAGGGTCCCGGCGCCGGCCGCGAATCCGCGCTGCGCGCGCTGCAGGCCGCGGGCTTCACCATCACGTCCATCCGCGACGTGACGCCGATCCCGCATAACGGCTGCCGCCCGCCGAAGCGCCGCCGGGTCTGATCCAGTTTCCTCCGGCCCCGCACGCGGGGCCGGTTCTTATCGGCCACCAGCGGGCTCATGCCCCGCGATCATTCCTTTCGGTTGGCCGGTGCCGCGTAAAGAGGTTGAACCAGGCGAGAGCGATTGAATGGCTGCTCGCCCAGACGCACGAAGGTAGACGCCCGTGATTCAGAAGAACTGGACCGAACTGATCAAGTCGAACAAGAAGATCGAGACCGGCAGTGATGCCAAGCGCTTTGCGACCGTGGTCGCCGAGCCGCTGGAGCGCGGTTTCGGCCTGACTCTCGGCAACGCGCTGCGCCGCATCCTGCTCTCCTCTCTGCAGGGCGCCGCGGTGACCGCCATCCACATCGACGGCGTGCTGCACGAGTTCTCGTCCATTCCGGGCGTGCGCGAGGACGTGACCGATCTGGTCCTCAACATCAAGCAGGTCGCGCTGCGCATGGGCGGCGACGGTCCGAAGCGCATGCGCCTGCGCGCCCAGGGCCCGGGCGAAGTGAAGGCCGGCCAGATCGAGACCGGCCATGACATCGAGATCCTCAACCCGGATCTGGTGCTCTGCACCCTGGACCAGGGCGCCACGCTGAACATCGAGTTCACCGTCAACAACGGCAAGGGCTACGTCGCCTCCTCGCAGAACCGTCCCGAGGATGCGCCGATCGGCCTGATCCCGGTCGATGCGATCTTCTCGCCGGTGCGCAAGGTCTCCTACAAGGTGGAGAACAGCCGCGTCGGCCAGGTCACCGACTACGACAAGCTGTCGATGCAGGTGGAGACCAACGGCGCCGTGACGCCGGAGGATTCGCTCGCCATCGCCGCGCGCATCCTGCAGGAGCAGCTGCAGCTCTTCATCAACTTCGAGGAGCCGTCGGCCGCCAGCGAGGAATCGAAGTCGGTCGAGCCGCCGTTCAACAAGAACCTGCTGCGC
>JAEUKU010000177.1 GCA_016794075.1 Rhodospirillaceae bacterium | reverse complement strand
CGTGTCCTGCGCGCCCGCCTGTCCGACGCCAAGTTCTTCTGGGAGCAGGACCTGAAGGTGAAGCTGGCCGACCGCCTGCCGGCCTTGGCCGACATCATCTTCCACGCCAAGCTCGGCAGCGTGGCCCAGAAGGTCGCCCGGATGAAGGCGCTGGCCCAGCACCTGGCGGGCAAGATCCCCGATTGCGACCCGGCCCAGGCGGCCCAGGCGGCGGAACTGGCCAAGGCCGACCTGGTTTCCGGCATGGTCGGCGAGTTCCCGGAACTCCAGGGCGTCATGGGGCGTTACTACGCAGCCAATGAAGGGCTGCCGCGGGACGTTGCCATGGCCATCGCCGACCATTACCGGCCGCTCGGCCCGAACGACCAATGCCCGAACGCCCCGGTCAGCATCGCGGTGGCCCTGGCCGACAAAATCGATTCCCTGGTCGGCTTCTTCGCCATCGACGAGAAGCCGACCGGGTCCAAGGACCCCTTCGCCCTGCGCCGCGCGGCGCTGGGCGTGATCCGGCTGATCCTGGAGAACAAGCTGCGGCTCAACCTGCGCGACGTCTTCGGCTTCGCCTATAGCGGCTTCTACGACCACGGGGGGCAGGGGGGCGGCTTCGCGCAGAACCAGCCGAAGGCGGTGATCGCCCAGCTGCTCGAGTTCTTCGCCGACCGCCTGAAGGTGGCGCTGAAGGAGCAGGGGGTCCGCCACGACCTCATCAGCGCTGTTTTCGCGCTCGGCGACGAGGATGACCTGGTCCGCCTGATGGCGCGGGTGAAGGCGCTGCAGGATTTCGTCGAGGGCGAGGCGGGCGCCAATCTGCTCGCCGGCTATCGCCGCGCCAGCAACATCGTGCGCATCGAGGAGAAGAAGGATTCGGCCAGCCACGAGGGCGAGGCCGATCCGGCCAAGTTCACCCTGCCGGAGGAGCAGGCCCTGTTCGCGGCCCTGCAGCAGGAAGGGCACGCCGCGCGCAAGCGCCTGGGCGCCGAGGATTTCGTCGGCGCCATGAGCGCGCTGGCCGATCTGCGCAAGCCGATCGACGCCTTCTTCGACAAGGTCACGGTGAACGATCCCGATCCGGCTTTGCGCGCCAACCGGCTGCGCCTGCTGTCCACCATCCGCGCGACGCTCAACTCCGTCGCGGATTTCTCGAAGATCGAAACCAAGAGCGAGGTCTAGTCGAATGGCGAAATGGGTCTATCGCTTCGGGGGTGGTGCGGCGGAAGGCCGGGCCGAGATGCGCAATCTGCTGGGCGGCAAGGGCGCCAACCTGGCGGAGATGAGCGCGCTGGGCCTGCCGGTGCCGCCGGGCTTCACCATCACCACCGAGGTCTGCACCTATTTCCAGGCCAACGGCAAGACCTACCCGGCGGAGCTGAAGGCGCAGGTTGAGGATGCGCTTCGCGCGATCGAGTCCTCGGTCGGCGTCAAGTTCGGCGATGCCAAGCAGCCCTTGCTGGTTTCCGTGCGCTCGGGCGCGCGGGTCTCGATGCCGGGCATGATGGATACCGTGCTCAATCTCGGCCTCAACGACGAGACCGCCGCCGGCCTCGCCAAGAAGTCGGGCGACGAGCGCTTCGCCTATGATTCCTACCGCCGCTTCATCCAGATGTACGGCAATGTGGTGCTCGGCGTGGAGCATCACAATTTCGAGGAGATCCTCGAGCTGCACAAATCCGACCTCAATGTCGACAACGACACGGAACTCACCGCGGGCAACTGGAAGAAGGTGATCGAGGACTACAAGGCCAAGGTGCAGGAGGAGCTGGGCAAGCCCTTTCCGCAGGACCCGGTCGAGCAGCTCTGGGGCGCCATCGGCGCCGTGTTCGGCTCGTGGAACATCCCGCGCGCCGTCACCTACCGCAAGATCAACAACATCCCCGAGGATTGGGGCACCGCCGTCAACGTCCAGGCCATGGTCTTCGGGAATATGGGCCAGGATTGCGCCACCGGCGTCGCCTTCACCCGCAATCCCTCGACCGGCGCCAAGGAATTCTACGGCGAATACCTGGTCAACGCCCAGGGCGAGGACGTGGTGGCCGGCATCCGCACGCCGCAGCACCTGACCCTCGCCGGCAAGAAGGCCAACAATTCCACCTTGCCGGCGATGGAAGAGGTGATGCCCGATGTCTTCAAGCAGCTCGACGCCGTGCGCGCCCAGCTCGAGAAGCACTACCGCGACATGCAGGACATCGAGTTCACCGTCCAGCAGGGCAAGCTCTACATGCTGCAGACCCGCAACGGCAAGCGCACCGCCGCGGCGGCGCTGAAGATCGCGGTGGACCTGTGCAGCGAGGGGCTGATCGACCATACGACGGCCGTGTCGCGCATCGACCCGGCCTCGCTCGACCAGCTGCTGCACCCGACCCTCGATCCGAAGGCGCAGAAGAACGTCGTCGCCCGCGGCCTGCCGGCGAGCCCCGGCGCCGCTTCCGGCGAGGTCGTCTTCACCGCCGACGAGGCGGAGGACCGCGCTTCGAAGGGCGAGAAGGTGATCCTGGTCCGGGTCGAGACCAGCCCCGAGGACATCCACGGCATGCACGCCGCCGTTGGCATCCTCACCACTCGCGGCGGCATGACCAGCCACGCGGCGGTGGTGGCGCGCGGCATGGGCCGGCCCTGCGTCTCCGGCGCCGGCGAGATCCGCGTCGATGCCGCCGCCAGGGTCATGGTGGTGAAAGGCCAGAAGGTGGCCGAGGGCGATCTCATCACCATCGACGGCGGCACCGGCGAGGTGATGATCGGCGCGGTGCCGACCATCCAGCCGCAGCTCTCCGGCGATTTCGCCACCCTCATGTCCTGGGCCGACAAGGTGCGCAAGCTGAAGGTGCGCACCAATGCCGAGACGCCGCTCGACGCCCGCACCGCGCGCGAATTCGGCGCCGAGGGCATCGGCCTCTGCCGCACCGAGCACATGTTCTTCGAGGGCGACCGCATCGTCGCCATGCGCGAGATGATCATGGCCGACACGGTCGAGGACCGGAAGAAGGCGCTGGCCAAGATCCTGCCGATGCAGCGCAAGGATTTCGTCGAGCTGTTCAAGATCATGCGCGGCCTTCCCGTCACCATCCGCCTGCTCGACCCGCCGCTGCACGAATTCCTGCCCAACACGCGCGAGGAGATGGCGGAGGTCGCCGCCGCCGCCGGCGTTTCGGCCGACGCGGTCGCGGCGCGGGCGGCGATGCTGCACGAATCCAACCCGATGCTCGGCCATCGCGGCTGCCGCCTCGGCATCACCTACCCCGAGATCTACGAGATGCAGGCGCGCGCCATCTTCGAGGCCGCGGCCCAGGTGCAGAAGGAGCTGGGCGAGACGGCCGAGGCCGAGATCATGATCCCGCTGGTCAGCGTGCCGCGCGAGCTGCAGCTGATGAAGGCGGTGGTCGACCGGGTCGCCCAGGAGGTGACCAGGGAGAGCGGCGTGAAGCTGCCCTATCTGGTCGGCACCATGATCGAGCTGCCGCGCGCCGCTCTGCTGGCGAACGAGATCGCCAAGGATGCCGAGTTCTTCTCCTTCGGCACCAACGATCTGACCCAGACCACCTACGGCCTCAGCCGCGACGACGCCGCGCGCTTCATCGCCGCCTATGAGCGCCAGGGCATCATCAAGCAGGATCCTTTCATCAGCCTCGATCCCGACGGGGTCGGCGAACTGGTGAAGATCGCCGCCGAACGCGGCCGCAAGACGCGCGACAAGCTGAAGCTCGGCATCTGCGGCGAGCATGGCGGCGACCCGGCCTCGATTCATTTCTGCGCCAAGGTCGGCCTCGACTACGTTTCCTGCTCGCCCTACCGCGTCCCCATCGCCAAGCTCGCCGCCGCCCAGGCCGCCCTCACCGGCACCGACGGCCGCAAAGGCGAGGGGTGAGTCGGAAGTCAGAAGTCGGAAGTCAGAGGTCAGACGCAGTAGGTCCTGACCTTCCTGCTTCGTTTCCCCACGAAAAGAAGACTCCCTTCCCCCCTTGCGGGGGAAGGCAGCGGAGACTTGGCGAGCAAA